>NZ_CALINL010000075.1 GCF_938045225.1 uncultured Campylobacter sp. | reverse complement strand
CAGTATCATATCGTACTGCGCGTCGCCGTTATCAAAGCTGCCTAGCCTGTTTTGACCAAAGGAGGCATATATCACCTGCGCGACCGCGCTAGGATCGACGTTTAGGCGTTTAGCTTTGTCTTTATTTACGCTGATTTGCAGCTCGTTTATCTTGTCTTCGTTATCGCTACCCACATCCGTCGTGCCCTCTATCGCGCGCACCATCGCTATGGCTTTAGGCAGGATTTCGTCTAGCTTTTCTAGGCTATCGCCCGTGATCGTTAGCTGCACGGGCTCGCTGTCGCTGCCCGTATCGACGTATGGTATCTGCAGGACTTTGACGCTGAGGCCTTCAAATTTAAGCTTTTTTCTATACTCGTCCATTATCTGCGTTTGGCGCTCTTTTCGCGACTCAAAGCCCTTTAAGCGGACGTAAATTTTAGCCTTGTACGCGTCCTTTGAGTCCGTGTAGCCCGCGATCATATAGGAGTACTCTACGCGCGGATCGCTATCTACCTCGCGCACGACCTCGCTAGCTCTAGCGCTCATAGCCTCGACCGAGATGCCCGGGCTTGCCTTTAAAAATATCTCAAACTGCCCCTCGTCCTCTACTGGCAAAAAGTCCATACCGACCTTGCCGGCCAGGCTCATACAAAGAGCCAGTACACCAAAAGTAAGGATAACAAACGCGGTTTTAAACCTCAAAATAAGCTTCAAAAGCCGCTCGTAACCGCTCTCAAGCGCCTCAAAAAAAGGCTCCGTAACGCGGTAAAATTTACTCTCGCCCTCGCCTAAAAACCTAGCCGCGAGGCTAGGTATCAGCATAATGCAAACCAAAAACGACACCACGATACCGCCGCTCACGCTCATTCCAAAGGAGTTAAAATACTGCCCGATGATGCCCTCCATAAAGGCAATCGGCACAAACACGCAAAGCAGCACCGCGCTAATGCTAAGCACGCTAAAAGCTATCTCGCGCACGCCCTCAAAGCTCGCTTTTAGCGGATTACTCTCGCCCTCTTGCATCTTTTTGGAGATATTTTCTACGACCACGATCGCATCGTCGATAAATATACCGATACCAAGCGTGAGAGCCAGCAGCGTGAGGCGTTTTAGATCAAAGCCCAAAACGTCGATGATAAAAAACGTCCCCACGATACTAACCGGGATCGCAAGCGCGGCGATGACGGTCGCGCTAAAGCTTCGCAAAAAGAAAAAGACGATGACGACCGTGAGCGCGACGCCTAGCATCATGTCAAATTTGACCTGATTTATGTGCTTTAGGATACTCTCGCTCTTTTCGTAAACCCGCTCTACTTCGTAGTTCGCGCCCAGTTTTGCGGCTAGATCGTCCGTTTTAGCCTTGAGCGCGTCTATCGTCTCGATCGTGTTTGCTCCGCTTACTTTTATAGCGTCAAGCAACACTCCGCGCTTGCCGTTATACATCGCTACGGCGTCGGTGTCGTGATGAGATAGCTCTATGCGCGCGACGTCTTTTAAAAACACGTCCTTTTGCAGGCGGATATCCTCCAGCTCGCGCACGCTTTTAGCGTCGAATTCGCTCTTTAAAAATATCTCGAATTCGCTGTTTTCCAGCTTGCCAAGCGGAGCTTTTAAATTTTGCGATTTGATTATATTTATGACCGAGGCCGCGGTTAGAGCGTATTTATCGAGTTTAAACGGATCAAGGTAAATTTTGATCTCAGGCTCCAAAAAGCCCTTGTCATCGACCTTGCCCACGCCTTTTACGCGCTGCAAAAACGGTTTTGCTTCGTCTTTGACCGTTTGCATGAGCGCGGTTAAATTTTCGTCCTTGCGGCTAACGAAAAAGCTCGCCACCTTGCCGCTGTCGCTGTTGATTTTCTCTATCTCGGGCTGGGCGTCGAGCTTTGCCTTTGCGACTTTGTCTCGCACGTCGTTCGCGGCGACGTCGATGTTTTTCTTGAGATTAAACTCGACCAAAACGATGCTGAGGTTGTTAAATGTATATGACCTGATCTTTTTGATACCGTCTATCGTCGAGACCTCGTCCTCGATCTTTTTAGTGACCCTGCTCTCGACGAGGCTCATGTCGCCCGGCGCATAGGTCGTGATCTTAATCAGCGGGATGACGACCTCGGGAAAGAGATTTACCGGCATCCTAAGAAGCGACATCGCGCCGAAAAATACGAGCGCGACGAAAAACATCAGCGTCGTAATCGGGCGATTTATGGCTAGTTTATACATTTCGCGCCTTCGCTAAAACGGGCTTTTGCGGCGAATTTATCCAGCCGCCCTGCTCCATAAAAAGCGTTTGGCGATTAGCGGCTAGTAAAATTTGCGCCGCGTCAAATTCGGTGTTTAAATTTATGCCGCCTTGTTTGTGCGATAAATTTGACCCGCTCGTTAAATTTGCATTTTTCGCGGCGGAGTCAAATTTAACGCCGCGCGCCGAATTTGAGTTCAAATTTATCTCGCTTTTCGTCTGCAACGTCAAATTTAAAAACCGCACTACGCTGAAGCTAGTTTTTTCTACGTCAAATTTCGCGCCTGCTAGCCCATCGTTTTTAAAGCCTTCAAATTTATGCCCAAATGTTTTATTTGCGTCCTCTTTTTTAGGCTCGGCATCCGTTTCAACCTGCGAATCTGAGACGATATATCCCTCGCCAAAAAGTCCCGGCGTCAAATTTCGCGCCTGCACTTCGGCGTAAATTTTGCCGTTTTTCGTGTCGATAGTCGGGTAGATGAGGCTGATCTTGCCGCGTCTTTCCTCATTTTCGCCGTCTAGTTTATAGATAAATTCGCTACCGATTTTCACGCGGTCTTTGAATTTCTCATCAAAGCTAAGCTTGAGCTTGACGTCTGGATACGAAAAGATCGACATCAGCTTTTGTGCTCCGCCGCCAACACCCTCGCCGACCTCGATACTCTTGCCAGACATCGTCCCGTCAAAAGGCGCGAGCAGCCGAGTATCCTCAAGCCTCTTTTGCGCCAAATTTAGCGCCAGATGCGCTCTGTTTTCGGCTAGCGCCGCGTTTTTAAAATCAAATTCCGCATTTTCAAAAGCTTGCTTCGAGCTCACGCTTTGAACGAGCTTAAATTTATCCAGCACGCTTTTAGCGTGGGCTTTTGCAGTCTGCGCGCTCTCTAGGTCGTTTTGTGCGAGCCTTACGGCTAGCTTTTCGCTCTCGTTTTCAAGCTCGAGCAGCACGTCGCCGCGCTTTACCGCAGAGCCGATTTCTACGTTTACGCTCTTTACGATACCGACGGCCTTTAGCGCGAGCTGCGCGTCTTTTGCGGCCGCGACGTCAAAACTCGCGTAGATCCTATCCTGTGCGCAAAGTGCAACCGCCGCACTTAGTAAAAAAAGTAAAATTTTATTCATTTGCGCTCCGTTTTTTCGATATTTTCGGCGATTTTACCGCCGCGTTCGTATAGATACTCCGCCTTTTTGATCTCAAATTTACTCTTGCTTAGCTCCAGCGCGCTGCCTGCGCTAAAGCTCTGCGCGGTCGCGTTTAAAAACTCCACGTACCCTAGCAGCCCAGCTTCATACTTTTTGCTAACGGCATTTAGCGAGGTTTGCGCCGAGTTTAGCGCGCTTTTGCCGGCGGCTATCTTTTGCTCGAGCGTCTTTAGGTCGTTTTTGATATTTACTAAATTTAGCTCGTTTTGCAAGCGCTTTTGATCTAAATTTAGCTTCGCTTGCAGCGCGCTTATGCGCTTTATCTCGCGCTGCTTTTTGTTTGCGCCAAAATCAAACGCCTTCCAGCTAAAGCCCAAAATCAGCTCGTTAGTGTTTAAATTCGGCTTAAAAAAGTCGTCGAAATAGGGCTCTAGCACGCTTCGATACTGCGCGGGCAGCAAATTTCTGTCGTAATGGGTGCGCATAAAGGTGTAGGTATTTTTGATGAAAATTTGCGGGTTCGTCTCGGATGCGGTTATCTTTTCATCCTCCAAGGCCGCGGCGAAATTTAACCTAAGCGCCTCAAGCTCGGGCTTTTCGCTTTTTTGCGGCGCGAAGTCGTCGTCTGCAAACGCGATCCTAGAGCCAGCCACAGGCTCGATATCTCTGCCCGTTAGCGCGTAAATTTGATTTTTTATCTCGTTTTGATTTTGAGAGATTTCGAGGCGTTCGGCGAGCGCCATGGTGTACCTAGCGTTTACCGCTTCATACTCGCTCTCGTCGCTAAGTCCCGCACGGTAGTATTTTTCCAGCCTATTTAGAGCGTTTTTTAGGTAGTTTATCTCGCCCACTTTTGCGGTCGCGAGCTCGCCCAGCGACAAAAAGCTAAAATAAAGCTTGGTCGCGTTAAATGCGAGCAGGTTTTGATAATCCTCGTTTTTTAAAATTTCAGCCGCGCTAAGGTGCGAAAGCGAGCTTAGCAGGGCTTCGCGCTTACCGCCGTCATAAACGGCAAGCTCCAAAATCGCCCTTGCCGTAGCGGCTCTTTGCGGGCGCAGGACGTTTATGTCGCCGCTTAAAAAACTATATCCGCCCTCAACCGTGAGACTTGGCATATATGCGCTTTTTACGGCGTCTTTTTGCAGCTGTGCTTTTTGCGGTTCGTAGTTTGAGATTTGAGCCAAATTTGAACTCTGCGCGGCTAAAATCAGCTCGGGCAAATTTCCTTCAAATTTAACCTCCGAACCGCCTAAAAAAACGCAAAAACTCAAAAAAATATAAATTTTTTTCATCTAAACCCTTCCCTGTTAGCTCTGGGCGGCGCGGGCTAAATTTGAGCGGGTTGCGCCGTCTGGAGTCTGGCGCCGTAGGTAAAATAAAATAAAAATTTAAGCGGCGCGCGGAGCATTTTTAAGATTATAGCGATAAAAAACCTAATGAAAGCTTTTAACGAGATTCATGACGAGCAAATTCCACCCGTCTACGAGCACGAAAATAAGTAGCTTAAACGGCAATGAAATCATCGTCGGCGGCAGCATCATCATACCCATCGCCATGAGCACGGAGCTAACGACCATATCGATGACCAAAAACGGCAGATAGAGCAAAAAGGCTATCTCAAACGCCGTTTTCATCTCGCTAATCATAAACGCGCTCATCACGACCGTGAGCGGGATATCGTCGAAGCTTTGCGGGTTTGGCATATTTCTGATGCGTAAAAACAGCGCCAGATCCTTCTCTCTCGTATTTTTTATCATAAACTCGCGAAACGGCTTCACGCCGCGCTCAAAGGCCTCTTGGTAGCCGATTTGTTCGCTTAGATAGGGCTGCACGCCCGCTTCGTAGGCTTGCTTGCCCACAGGCTCCATAATGAAAAAAGTAAGCACCATCGCAAGGCTAATAAGCACCGTAGACGGCGGCATCTGCTGCGTACCCATCGCCTGGCGCAAAAACGAAAAAACGATAATGAGCCGCAAAAAGCTCGTCATCATAAAAACCAGCGAAGGGGCGAGCGTGAGGACGGTTAGGACTAGTAAGACGTTTAGCGAGCTAACTAGCTGGGTGGGCGTAGTAGGCGCGCTTAGACTGAGATTTACGGTCGGGATCGTGACGTTATCCTCGCCGATCGCGACCGCCGCAAAGATAAAAAACAGCAAAAACGTCAGTTTTTTCAAATTTACTCCTGCGCGTCCAGTATGCTTTTTTGCGTTTTGGCTTTGTCGTCTAAATTTAACGAAACGAAGTGGATCTCGACCCTGCGGTTTTTCTCCCTGCCCTGCTCGGTGAAATTCGTCGCAAACGGCTCAAATTCGGCCTTTGCGGATGCAGTTAGCTTTTTAGGATCGACTCCGTCTTTGATAAGCTCGCTAACTACGCTGATAGCTCGCGCCGATGACAGCTGCCAGTTGTCTTTAAACTCGGCAGAGTCCGGCTGCTCGCTGTCGGTATGTCCGATCACGTTTGCTACGACGTCCGGAGGCAACTTTGCTATCACCATCGCGATACGTTTTAAAAACAGTAGCGCATCGTCATTTTGCAACTGGGCGCTATCTTTTGCAAAGAGTAAATTTGCAGGTAGCCTAATCACAAATCCGCTCTCGCTCTCCTCAAATGTAACCTCAGGCGAGCCGCTAGCATGCAAAAGCTCGTTGATAGAGCGCAGAGTCTGCTCGAAATTCGACTTCACGCCCGTGCGCTCTTTGTTTGAGGTGGCATGGTCGTCTTGATTTTGCTCGGCGCTGACGTCGGGTTTCGCGCCACCCTCAAGCACGCCCAAAGCCCCGCTTAGCGAGCCGATCGCCGCTTCTAACTTCTTTGCGTCCATCGTACTCATAGAAAGAAGCAGTACGAAAAAGCAAAGCAGAAGCGACATCAAGTCGCCAAACGCCGCGAGCCACTCGGGTAAGCATTTGGGGCAGTCGCCCGGATCGATTAACTTTTTAGCCATTTTTTCTACTTATCAAACTGACTAACACGGTCTTTAGGCGGTAAAAACGATAGTAGCTTCATCTCGAGCGTCCTAGGGTTGTCGCCGGCTTGGATTGCCATTATACCCTCTAGCATTAGCACCTTTGCCGTGCCTTCGTCCTTATCGCGGATACTTAGGATGTTTGCCACGGGCGAGCCCAGGATGTTTCCTATCATCGCGCCGTAAAGCGTAGTAATGAGCGCAACCGCCATAGATGGACCGATAGCCGAGGGATCTGACATGTTCATAAGCATCGCAACTAGGCCGATGAGCGTACCGATCATACCCATCGAGCCCGCAAAGCCCGCGATTTGCTCAAAAATTTTGATATTATCGCCGTGACGCGAGCTAGACTGCTCCATATCTATCTCAAGCAGCGTTCTGATGGCGTCCGGTTCATTACCGTCAACCGCCATAGATAGGCCTTTTTTTAAAAACGGATCTGTTTCGTTATTTGCATCGCTCTCAAGCGCCAAGATACCGTCGCGACGAGCTTTTGTAGAGTATTCGACCATTTTTTTTACGATTTCGGGGAGATTGTAGGTTTTTGGCTTTACCGCGATGCCGTAAAACGTGCCTAGCTTTTTTATCTGCTCCATCTTAAAGCCGATCATCAGCGCGCAAATCGTACCGCCAAAAACGATCAAAACCGAGGGAATATCTATGTAAGCTCCGATTCCGACGCCCATCTGCATGGAACCTAGCAAAAGAACCATAATAACTATCCAACCGACGAGGCTACCTAAATCCATCTTGCAACTTTCTATTTAAAAATTTTAGTTTGTATTTTAGTTTTTTTTAGTTGAAAAAACAGTTAAACTTAGATTAGCTTTTTGCAAAAGGCATTCCAAATCAGGGTAAATTTTTTTAAATTTTGCGTTTTTGGTCATATTTCGTTTTTTTGGCATTTTTCTTGACCAAATTTGAATGCTTATTTTTCTAAAAATTTGATTTAAAAAGCGAAGTGCAATTTTAAACGAGAGTAGAAGACGGTGTCTTGCAGCGAGCGCAAATTTGGCAAATTTATCGCTCGCACGCTATCAGTGCTTAGTAAAAGGCAAATTTATCTAAGGTCTTTTTGGTTTAAACGCCCTTTTTGCCGTCATATAAAAGCCGCTAAATATAAATAGCGCCATCAAAAGCGAAACGACCGACCACAAAATTTTACCCGCAAGCCCGAAAAAATACCCCGTATGCAGCTGATAGTTCGTGCTTTTTACCATACCTACGGTTATGCCCTCGGTCTGCTTTTGCTCTGCGATCTTGCCATCTTTTACGTTTACGGCGGTCATTTTTGGACGAGCGGTATTTGGCGCGTCGGGTTCGTAGTATCTAACGTTTATCTTATCTCCGGCTGTTAGCATCAGGCTAAATTCCTTATACTCTATGCCGCTTGATTTAAATATCTCGTAGGCCCTCTGCGCATCGCTAAATTTATACTCGGCGCTCTTTTTGCCCTCTGCTTTTGCGGGCGCGCCCTCTTTGCGCTCGGCCTCTTTAGGCAAATTTTGCGCGCTAACGAAAAGCTCGGTCACCGCGCCGTTATACCAGCGGTACGACCACATGAGCCCCGTTAAACAGACGACGAGATAAATCACCGCGCTTAAAGCGCCTAAACTCGTGTGTAGGTTGTGAAAAAGGGCGTATTTTTTGAGTTTAAAATTCGGCTTTATCGCCTCGGCAAATTTGCGTTTTAGTCTCGGGAAATGCAGCCAAATGCCGCTTATCACGAGCACTATCATCGCGACCGTACTAGCGCCTACGATCTGCTTACCGACCTCGCCAGCGGTTTTATTGCCAGTTAGCGCAAGGCCTAAATTTCGGTGCAGAGACATTACCGCGCGCACGAATGCGACTCCGTAGTCCTTGCCGATGATCTGCGCGGTATAGGGATCGACCAAATAGGCATCGCTGTTGCTAGCATAAATTTTGATCGCTTCGTTTTCATTTTTGGGTAGCACGAGCCTTGCCGGCTGTTTAACGCCCGTTTGCTCGCTAAAGCTTTGCAAGATTTTCTCCGTGCTTAGCATTTCGCCGGTTTTTTCTATCTTGGGAGCGTTTAAATTTATGAGATCATCAAGCTCGTGCTGATACGACAAAATCGCGCCCGTAACGCCGACAACAAGCAACGGAATAGCAAAA
>NZ_CALINL010000074.1 GCF_938045225.1 uncultured Campylobacter sp. | reverse complement strand
TAATTTAATTATAAATTTTAAAATTTTTTTAAGTTTAATGTAAATTTATTGCAAATTTGTCTAAGTGAAATTTAAATTTTCTAAAGGATTTTTCGCTATAATCCAAAACTTACGCACTTGCGTATAAAATTTCAAAAAGGATTAGCATGCCAAAGATGAAAACCGTTCGCGGTGCTGCTAAGCGCTTTAAAGTAGGTAAAAATAAGATAAAAAGAGGCTCTGCTTTTAGAAGCCACATCTTAACAAAAAAACCTACTAAGCGTATGAGAGATTTGCGTGGCCCAAAATACGTGGACAGCACAAATGTCCCAGCCGTTCGCAAAATGCTCGGCGTATAAGCAGCTGTAGATTTAAGTTTTTGACAAAAAGTCATTCAAACTCCCCCAAATTTAGGGGCAAGACTCACTTCGTGAGCGCCAATTTGTAAAAGGATAAATATGGCAAGAGTAAAAACAGGCGTAGTTAGAAGAAGACGCCATAAAAAAGTTTTAAAACTAGCTAGAGGTTTTTTCAGCGCTAGACACAAACACTTTAGAAAAGCTAAAGAGCAATTAGAAAGAAGTTTGGTCTATGCTTACCGCGACAGACGCCGCAAGAAACGCGACTTCCGCCGCTTGTGGATAGTGCGCATCAATGCTGCGTGCCGCCTAAACGACATTAGCTATTCGCGCTTTATCGCGGGACTTAAAAAAGCAAATATCGAGCTTGATAGAAAAATCTTAGCCGATCTAGCTATGAATGACGCAAAAGCTTTCAGCGAGCTAGCTTCAAAAGCAAAGGCTGCTTTATAATACCCAGGGGCGGTTCCCGCTCCTTTTTCTTTGATTATTTATTTTAATTAAATTTGATCGTTCCCCCCCCCCCAAAAAAAAATCACAATAAAACAAATTCCGCTCCAAATTTTAATTTTTTATTTTTCGTTTTTTTGATAAGATAACGCCTTAAATTTAAGGAGTAAAAATGGACATACAAAAACTAAATCAAAACCTAAACAAACTCAACAAAATTTTATTTATTATTTTAGGCATCGCCGTCGCGATCTGGATCGGCGTAGAAGTTTTTGTAGGCAGTAAAGTAGAATACGCAAAAGAACAAATGAAAGAAAATCTATGCGAAGCATCAAATGTGCAAGAAATGCTGGCGCGACTAAATTCAGGTCTCCCGAGAAAACTAGATGAGATAAATACGCTCGAAAAAATCAGCTGTGAAAATCGTCGCATCATTTATCAATATATGCTTGGAAAAGGCCTAGAAATGGATGAAAACGCGCTAAACGATAAAGATATAGCCGAGCTAAAAGAGGAGCAAACAAAGGAACTCAAAAAAGAATTTTGCGAAGATACGCGGTTAAAGGCGGTACGAGAGATAGCTGACGGCGTCGATTTTGTTTATTATATAAAAGACAAAGAGCTTACTCGGGTAAAACTTGAAAGCAAAGACTGCAAATAAACCAAAATAATCAACGTAGTTTGCGTCACAAGTAGCAGCAGGGCTAGATATGACGACAAACTGCCGTTGCCAAGCGACTAAAGCAGTGTTCAAATAGCAAAAAATACCGTGCCATAGCAAGGTAAGCTATTTTTAAAGTCTTATATATGTAAATTTAAGCTAATTTTTCCAAAAAAGACCCGGTTTCGTCTCTTAAATTTTCCAAATCTCCGCTATTATCTATAACAAAATCCGCCACGGCACGCTTTTGCTCGATATCTATTTGCAACTCCACGCGGTGCTTTGCAGCGGCATGATCGAGCCCGTTTCGCTTCATCACGCGCGCAATCAATGTATCTTTTGGCGCATAAACGACCGTGACTTTGTCAAAAAACTCATACCTCTTGCCCTCGAAAAACAGCGGAATATCGACAAAATAAAGCTTTCCTTTTGCCTCCAAAGCCTGCGCCTGCGATAAAATTTCAGCCGTTATCTTTGGATGCAGCAGCGCTTCGAGCTTTGCTAGCTCAGCGGGGTTTTTAAAAACCAGCTCGCCTAGCTTTTTTCGGTCCACCGAGGCGCAGGTGGCGGACGAAATTTCCTCGCCTGAACTAACGCTAAATTCCGCTTGCGAACCAGAATTTTCAGCTTTCGCGTCTTTTTGCACGACGTATTGCGCTCCGAAAATTTCAGCCACCTGCGCGGCACAGCGATCCAAAACGCAATGCGAAATCTTATCGGCGTCGATAATCTCAAATCCGCGATCACGAAGTAGCTCGCAAACCGCGCTCTTACCGCTACCGATGCTGCCCGTGATGACGACGGCGTGTTTAAATTGCGGCATTTTGCCTCCGATTTTTTACTCCGATTTTAGCAATTTTTGGCTAAAATTAACCAAATTTCAACAAAGGGCAAAAATGATAAGCTACAAAGACGCTGGCGTCGATATAGACGCGGGAAATGACTTCGTAAACGCGATAAAACCGTTCGTCAAAGCGACGCAAACTCCGCACGTTTTGGGCGGTATCGGCTCGTTTAGCGGTGCAGTGAGGCTACCTGCCGGCTACAAAAAGCCCGCGATCCTAGGCGCTACCGATGGCGTGGGCACAAAACTGCGACTCGCGATCGACGCGCGCAAATTTGAGGGCGTGGGTCAAGACCTCGTCGCGATGTGCGTAAATGATCTCATCTGTAACTTCGCCGAGCCGCTGTTTTTCCTCGACTACTACGCGACGGCGAAGCTCGAGATCGCGGACGCCAAAGAGGTCGTAAAGAGCATCGCCGAGGGCTGCAAACTCGCCCGTTGCGCGCTGATCGGCGGCGAAACGGCGGAGATGCCCTCGATGTATGAGAAAGGCGACTTTGACCTCGCAGGCTTTGCCGTGGGCATCGCCGAAGAGGACGAGATCGACCGCAGCAAGTTCGTACGCGAGGGCGACGTGCTCATCGCGCTTCCTAGCAGTGGCCTACACTCAAACGGTTTCTCGCTCGCGCGCAAAGTAATCACCGAGCTAGGGCTAAAATTTGACGACAAGGTAGGCGGTCGCGCGCTTATCGACGTGCTTTTGGAGCCGACCAGGATCTACGTCGCCAACTTTTTAAATTTAAAAGACAAAATCCACGCGCTCGCGCACATCACGGGCGGCGGCATAGTGGAAAATCTACCGCGCGTATTTCCGGAGGGACTAGGTGCGAAGATCGAGCATGCCTCGATCCGCACGCCCGAAATCTTTAAAATCATCGCGCAAAAGGTAGAGCCCGCCGAGATGATGAGGACGTTTAACATGGGCGTGGGTATGATCATCGTAGCTCCGAAAGAAAACGCTGATTTTGTGCTGGCAAATACCGACGGCTACGTCATCGGCGAGATCGTAAAAGGCGGGGGTGCACAGCTAGTTTAAGCAGGCAAATTTAACTTTGGCTCGTAAATACATTGTGAGCCAAATATCTATTTGGGCGGTAAATTTGTTCTGTTTGCCATATGATTCTACAAAAACTATCACTAAATTTATTTACCCTTTTGATTAGACTTTTTGTTAGTCGATTTTTATTTTTGTTTGTTTGCAAAATATCTATTAAACCCTGGATACAGCGCTAAATTTAGAAAAAATAATGTTAGCGTTTGTTAGTATGCGCAAGCCAAAAGTTAGTCCATAAACCAAACAGGCGCAAAATTATATTATTCAAATTTAACAAAACCCAAATCCTAGAAATTAAGTATTGTATTAAATAAAGGCTCAAAATAAGCTAAGCGGATTTTTAGCTACGACTTCGTCTTATTACTTATAAGACCTCTTATCGTCTTTAGTAAAATATGATAGAAGGTTTTCGTATCTTTACCGTTATCGTATCTAAA
>NZ_CALINL010000073.1 GCF_938045225.1 uncultured Campylobacter sp. | reverse complement strand
ATATACGACTGCAAAGACGGCAAATACAAGATCGTAAACGTTGAAAGTATATCCAAGGGAGGGAGTAGCGTAGAAATAGAAGTATACGACTATGAAAAAAATAAAATTAGAATTTTAGAGATGGAAGGCCGATAGTTGCATAGGGGATAAGCAACAAAACACGTGCGCTGCAAAAGCAACTATAACAGCGCAAACAATACCATAAGATTATTAAAAATTAACGATTTATACGTTTTTTAGGAAACTCATAATCTAAACTATCCGCAAAAAAGCGGAGAGTTTAGATGGATAACGACTTAAATTTAATCGAAAAAGCATTTAGAGATCTTGAAGCCCACAAAGATAGATTTTTAAAATGCGAAGCGGCGTTTCTCGCCACATACAAAGACGACAAACGAACGAGCAAGCTCAAAAACTCCGAGCGTAGCCGTTCAAAGCTGTACGTGCCGCTAATCAAAACTACCGTTTTTATCATACACGCTATCTTTAAAACAAGCTTTATGAGCGATCGCTGCCCGATCGAGATCACTCGCGTCGGGCGCAGAAGCGACGATGATCTAGTCTTGCAAAACGCTCTTACGGCGGTACTCAAAAACCGCTGGAAGAAAAAAGAGCACCGCGTAGGGCTTAGTAAGGCAGTCCTAAGCGCGCTATACTTGCCGCTAGGCATAGTAAATCTTTTCTACGACAAAGAGCAGGGCGATATCGCTACTCGCTTCATCCCTATCACCGATCTAGCCTTTGACAAATACGCAAGCGACATCAACGACATAGAATACGTCTGCTACAAATGGCGTCAATCCGTGCGCCAGGTCGAAGAAAAAATCAAAACGAAATTTTACAAAGGCAAAGACAAAGATCTCATCCTGGGTTCAAAGGTGGAGTGGAGTCAGCGGGTACAGATGAAAGATATCTACAAAAAGGTCTATGTAAACGGCCGCCAGATGTGGGAGCTAAAGAGCTTTGCTAATGACTTCTTGGTAAGAGAGACGAAATTTTCGACTCTGCCGTTTCACTTTGGCTACTGCATAGACGCGATGCCTAGCATCGAGGAGAGTATGCGCGAAAACGAAAACGCCGTATACGGCTCGTGCGTGCCGGAAATCGTAAAAGAGATCCAAGAAGAATACAACATCAAGCGCAATCAAAAAATCGATATCACCGAAAACCAAATAGACCCGTCGTTCGTGGTAGATAAAACCAAGGGCGCGGTGGCGGTTAGCGACGTGATGGCTAGAAAAAAGGTGATCAGGGTAGAAACGGACATGGGCGCTAGAGTGAGCGACGTGATAATGCCGTTTCCGACGCCGCCTACGTATCAGCTAAGCGAAGAGATAAATATGCTCGGTAAAGAGTACGAAATAGCAACCGGCGTAAATAGCGTGATGACGGGGCAAACTAGCCCGAGCGATCGCCGAGCCATGGGGGCGCTGCAAACGGCGCAAGCTCGATGAGAATAGAGAGCATGATGCAAACCTTGCTAGAAACTATGCTTTCAAGCTACGCACAGCACTTTGTAGAGCTGCTGTACCGTTTCGTAAGCGACGAGGAATTCGTAAAAATAACCGAAGACGAGAGCGTGATAGAGACGATCGGCACGCTCGCGCAAAGAAAAGCAAACCGTCTGGATTTTGACGTTTCGGTCAATTTCGGCACGACGATAGCAAACGAAGTAAAAATCAATCAACTAAACGGACTACTGGGCGTGCTAGCCCAAAACCAAATCAGCTCACCAAAAATAACGGGCGAAATAATCAAAGAGGTGCTAACTCTAATCCTGGGCGAAAACGCGCCGATAGAGCAGGTGGATGAGGCTATGGCACAGATGTCGGCGATGCAGGAGGCGGCGCAAGCTCAGGCCATGGAGCAGGCGCAAATAGAACAAGCGCAAGCGGAGCAAGAAGCGCAGGCACAAAGCGAAGTTAGCGAGGAGGAGATAGAGATGGCGGCTTTGGCAAACGGCGGGGTGTAGATATGGGTACCGTCTTGAAATTTTATACTTTTTTTAGGACGCGGGTAAATAAAATAATAAAAATTTTAAAGGAGAAGATTTTTCTTATTTAGGAGTAAAAACTACAAGAAGATTTTATTCTTCTATGAAGGAAGAAGAATATATTTTTGATGTTGAAGGTACAATTAATGAATTTAATGAACTTAAAGAATTCTATAATAAACTAGCTAATGAAGATTTAGCACTATATATTTATATATTCTAAGAAAAAATTGAAACTAACAAAGGTATAAAAATTG
>NZ_CALINL010000072.1 GCF_938045225.1 uncultured Campylobacter sp. | reverse complement strand
GACTAAAATTTTTAAGAGGACTTGCAGTTACTATTTATATCACAGTTGTTTCGTTATTTTTTGCAACATTGATTGGTTTAGGAATAGGATATTTAAATTTTGTACCAACAGATAAAAAAGGATTTGGTCGAGCAGCTAAACGGCGAATTTTACGAAGGTTTCGATCAGTTTTATAACAAAGTAAAAATCAAAACGGATAAGCAAATTTTAAAAGAGTGGGCGGTCATAGATAAATTTGAAGTAAAAAGCGAGGGCGACTATGCACAAATTTAAGCTAAATAAACAAAAGATCATCGTGATTTTGACGGCTATTTTGGCGGTTTTGCTAGCCGTTGCGGTAGGTAGAAATCAACCTAAAAACATAATGTACGAAAGCTATGAAAAGCTGCTAGAAGGCGACATGATCGCAAGCGCGACCGTAAACGGCGGCGAGCTGGAGCTCACGACTAAGGGCGGCAACAAATACATCATCGTAAAAGACGGCGTGGACATGCGCACTCTGGTGCAAAAAGTGCCCGTCGATCTAAAAAAAGAGACGCCCGTGCTGGATGAAATTTTAGCCGTGCTGGCACTGCTTGTTATCTGCTTTGGGGGGCTTGCGATTTATGCTAGGTTTAAAAAACAAAAACTCGCCGCACAAAACGAAAATCAAAAAGCAAACGTTTACGAGTATGATAATATCGCCGCTAGCTCGGTGGCTCCTGCTATCTCAAACGTCAAATTTGACGACGTGGCTGGCATAAAGGACGTCAAATTTGAGTTAAGCGAGATCGTGGATTTTCTAAAAAATCCGACTAAATATAAAAAATTCGGCATCAAAATGCCAAAAGGCGTGCTGATGGTGGGGCCTCCGGGCGTGGGTAAGACGCTAGTGGCAAAGGCCGTCGCGGGCGAGGCGGGAGTGCCGTTTTTTTACCAAAGCGGCGCGAGTTTTGTGCAAATTTACGTCGGTATGGGTGCAAAACGCGTGCATGAGCTGTTTTTAAAGGCTAAAGCCTATGCACCATCCATCATCTTTATCGACGAGATCGACGCCGTAGGCAAGGTGCGCGGCGGCAACCGAAACGACGAGCGCGAGGCCACGCTAAATCAGCTATTGACCGAGATGGACGGCTTTGAGGATAACTCTGGCGTCATCGTGATCGCCGCGACCAATCGCATCGAGATGATAGACGAGGCGTTGCTGCGCTCGGGGCGATTTGATAGGCGCATTTTCCTTTCTATGCCCGATTTTGCCGATAGAGTCGAGATTTTAAAGTCCTATCTAAAAGATAAAAACACGAGCGTAGAGGCGCAGGACGTGGCGCGTATCAGCGTCGGTTTTAGCGGGGCGGCTCTTTCTACGCTGGTAAACGAAGCTGCGATAAACGCGCTAAGACGCGGCGGCGAGATAATCGAATTTAGCGATTTTGAAAGCGTTTTAAACAAAGTCCTGCTCGGTAAAAGAAGGATTTTGAGCTACAACGACGAGGAAAAGCGCATTCAGGCGCTCTATCAGGGCGCAAAGGCTTTGGCGGCGTATTGGTTTGGGATAGAATTTGAAAAAATTTCGCTCGTCGAGGAGCAGTTTATGCGCCCCGAGCGAGAGATAGAGTCGCGCTCGCAGATGTTTGCGCGTATCAAAGTTTGTTTGGCGGGCATGAGCGCGCTAAAGATGGTCAAAGACGATACCTTTTCAAACTCCAACGCCGACATCCAAAAGGCTCGCGAGATAGCGCAAAATATGGTCTTTGAGTACGGCATGGGGCATACATTTACGCCAAGCGCGGCGGAGGCCGAGGAGCTGCTGCAAGAGGCGTATGCCGAAGTAGGGACGTTTTTGGCGGGCATGAAAACGCAGCTAGAGCGCATCAGCGAGCATATCGAGATTTTTGAGAGTATCGACAAAGACGCGCTGGGTAAAATTATCAAAGAGTATTATAACTAAATTTAAGGAGAAAATATGAAAGCAAAAATTGGCATATTGACGCTGAGCGACCGAGCTAGCGAGGGCAAATACGACGATCTATCGGGCGCGGCGATAAAAGAGGTTTTGGATGGCTGGATAACGAGCGAGCGCGAGTATTTTTACGAGGTGATCCCGGACGAGATCGAGCTCATAAAAGAGCGCCTAAAATACATGATAGACGTGCTGGGCTGCGATCTAGTGCTAACGACGGGCGGCACGGGACCGGCTCCTCGCGACGTGACGCCTGAGGCTACTGAGGACGTATGCGAAAAGATGATGCCCGGTTTTGGCGAGCTGATGCGCGCAGCTAGCCTAAAATACGTCCCTACAGCGATCTTATCACGCCAAACCGCAGGTATCAGAGGGCACGCGCTCATCGTAAATTTACCCGGCCAGCCAAAGGCGATCAGAGAGTGCCTAGAGCCGGTATTTCCAGCGATTCCATACTGCATTGATCTCATCGGCGGCGCATTTATAGAGACTGATGAGAGCGTGATGAAGGTCTTTCGCCCGAAACAAAAGAAAATTTCGTGATCCACGCGTGCTAAACTTTTTTGAAAATATAAATTTAAAGGCTACGAGGCTGCTTGAGGGCTACTATTCGCTCTTTTGCGGCCTTTTTACGCTTTGCGTCGGCGTTTACGGGCTCGCACTCGTTTTTAGGGCCGAGTGGCTTTTGCTTGTCGCTAGCGCTTGTATCTACGCGTGTTTCGTCCT
>NZ_CALINL010000071.1 GCF_938045225.1 uncultured Campylobacter sp. | reverse complement strand
TTATTATCATATGTATATAATATTATAATAATATCTAACTAAATATCTTAAAGCGTATATATTGGTTTATACCCATTCCTATTTTTTCGGCTTCTAGTTTAACGCGCTCAAACTCGTCTTGCGTGAAATAAAGCAAAAACGACTTATCTCGTTTTAAATTTTTAGGTTTTTTTATCTCTGATGTTTCGCCTCGTGCTTGATTGATAAAATTCTCTTCGCTCTTGGTTGTAGCGGCACTTACCTTTTTAAATCCCATTTTTATTCCTTTATATTTTCTTTAACTACTTGCAAGAGCTCGGCGTAAAAGCTCTCGAAATCATCAAGCGCCCTATCCCCGTTTTTACAAAATTCGCTCAAGCTATTACCGCTTGCAACTATTTTTCTATACACTTGCCTTTCGTAAATGACGGATTTTAACAAAAAAACGTCGCTCAAATTCCGTTCTTTTTTAGCGTCCCCTATATATTCGCGCATATTTTCAAGCTCTTTTGCCAAAAATGGATTTGGCGAAACGCGATTTACTAAGACTAGCGTCAATAACTTTTCATTTAGTACTTTTGCCTCGCTACTTAAATCAAGCATACGATCAAGCACGCTTACGTCGTATTGCGACGGTATCGTAGGAATAATTAATACATTTGAAGAGAGCATCGCTTTACGCATCTCTTTACTATCTCGCCCGCCCGTATCAACCACTATTGAGTCGAAATTTTCACTCATGCGTTTTATCTCATCTCCCAGGCTAATGCCGGTTTTTGAGACACTTGAAAATAGCGGTTTAAGATCAGACTGGCTTCTGATATCCGAAAAAACTTCGGTAGAGCGCTGAGGGTCGGCATCTATTAAAAGTACGTTATCTCCGTCTTCTGCAAGCCTTGCGGCTAAATTTACGGCCAGTGTCGTCTTTCCGCTACCGCCCTTTTCATTTACTATTGATATAACCATTTGCTTATCCTTTTGCGTTGTGTAAAACTATTATATCATAAAAATAGTAATATAATATCTAAATATAGATATTGCAATATAGTTATAATATCTAAATAATATCTACTATTGCAAATATCGTGCAAGTAATACTCTTACTTTGTTTAGTAAAAACTATTAGGTTCAATTACATAAGACACCATACTAAATATAAAACTTACAAAAAACTATATGCAATCAGTCCCCGCCCTACCCTATATAATAACTTTGTCACAATAAAACTTAATACAAACATAAACTGTATTTAATTGCGATAGGCCTAAATTTTTATAATATTAGCTTAAAAAATAATTAAAAAGGATGTAATTCATCTTTCTCTTAAAAAAGCAAAA
>NZ_CALINL010000070.1 GCF_938045225.1 uncultured Campylobacter sp. | reverse complement strand
GAAGCATCGACCTTTTCTAAGCGATCGCTTTCCACCATAAGCTTAACATCGGTAGTACCTTTGACGGATATTGTTTTATAGTGGTTTGTGTTGTCGCCTGATTTTATAAATACGGTGCTTTTCTCGCCTTTTGTAGTTATGTTTAGGTTTTCGATATTCGGGATATCTATGCCTGTGCCTGCAACGCCGACCACGTTATCTATAGCATTTTTATGCAAATTTACATTATCTAACGTTAAATTTTGCGTATCATTTGTGCCAGCGATAGTTCCGGTGTTATAATTTAATTTAAACGACTCCGTACTGCTTTTTAGATTCTCGATAGTTAAATCCACTAAATTGCTAGGATTTATAAAATTTATACCATTTTCGCCATCTAAAGTTACTTTTTTAAGACCATCGATATTTCTTGCATTAAAGGTCTTTTTGGCTGTAGATGTGTTTGTTAAATTTAGGTTATCTATATTTTTGATAAACCCTGTAGTCATTCCGTTGAAATTATCTTTCAAGGTAACATTCAGAGTATTTTCTCCCGTACCGCCGTCGATCTTATCTGTAGGCTTTAAAGTATTTGTACCCATAAATGAGTCTGCAACAGCGTTGAAAACATCTTGTCCTACTCCACCGGTTAAATCGTTTGGCTCAGTAGTTAGAGTGTATGAAGTAGAAGCGGCAAGAGCGTCTATTTTTGCTTTTTGCTCTTCGAAATTCGTGTCAGTCGTAGTTTTTATAATTTCCTGAAACGGCTTATAATCATAACTTCCGGAAACATTTGTTTCTATGTTGGCGATTTTTTCAGCCATATAAGCTGAAATTGCCGTCTTATTTTCGAAAATTTTAGCCGCAACCGGATCCGCCGCTTTAGCTGCCGCAGACTGTGCTACCTCAAATATTTTGACGAGAGTCTCGCCTCTTGAATGACCCAACTGAAGGTGTTTAACCCATGCGTTAATACCATCAGGATCTTGCGTATAATCTTTGCCAAGAATATTTTTATAGATAAGCTCTATATAATCTTTATCTTGGTCTATTCTACCGCCATAGTAGTCTATAGCTGCCGGAGATTCTAGCATCAATTGAGCTATCTCAGCCTGTGTTTTGTTGTGGCCAAAGCTAATCCATGCTTTGAATCCAGCGCCTTCTGGGGCTCTGTTAAATAACGCCACGTAAAGCTGCGCAACCTCTGCTTGTGTTACTGCCATTAAGGACTCCTTTAAAGTTACTTGATGTTTAGTGTTCTATTTTACAGAATACTATCGCCAATTATACCATAATTTTATAAAAAGAGAGGAGCTGATTTTTAGTTTGTTTAACTGATTATTTCTGAAAGATCAAAATTTAAATATTTAAT
>NZ_CALINL010000069.1 GCF_938045225.1 uncultured Campylobacter sp. | reverse complement strand
TAGGCAAGCGCGCGAATGACCATGAGCAAAAAAGCGTGACAAAGTGCAGAGAAAGCCAAAAAGCGAGGCTAAATTTAAAAATGCGCCTTGGTTTAGACAAAAAGTCGCTAATTTTTATAGACCAAAATAGAAAGCCGGCGCTGTTTTCGTCGAGCAACAAGCAAAGTGCAAGGGCTTTTGGAAGCGAAATTTACACTTGGTAACTCAAGCCCACATAGCATCGTAGCGTAGCGAATTTTAAAATATATATCCGACGAATTCGATTTTAACTTTACGTTATTTTTAACTACGAAAAACTTATCCGCATTATTTTGTTGCCAAATTCCTTACTCGCCTAAAATCCAAAAATACATTTCAAAAATCGACCATTTATGCCAATTTGAATATCGCAAGCAAAAGCGCAAGATTTGCGGTTTAAATGCTCAAATTTAAAAGATGCTACCGCAAGCACGGCAAACAAATGTAGTAATTTTAGCGGAAGCAAACAAAACTTACGGACAAGTTTTAAAATAACGCAAAAGACAAATGCCGCGGCTACCGATAAAATCACTCGTCAAAAAGCTTTGAGTAAAATTTTATCGCCATAGTAATAAATTTAAAGTTAGATCGCCTTGCTTGCGGCCGTTTAAAGCTGCAAAACAAGGCAAAAACGCCGCGCCGCAAATTTAGCGGCGAGAGAGGTAGTTAGTATCGTAGTTGTTGTCTATGAAGTCTTGGTTCTCCATCATCGCGATGTGAAAATCGCGCGTAGTTTTGATGCCGCCGATGACGAGCTGTTCTAACGCGACCTTCATTTTGCGTATCGCGCGGTTGCGATCGGTATCCCAGACGATGAGTTTGCCGATCATGCTGTCGTAATACGGCGGGATCGAGTAGTCCTGATAGATGTGGCTATCCATGCGTACGTTTCGGCCGCCGGGGCAGACGTATTTGGTTATCTTGCCGGGACTTGGCGTAAACGTATTTGGATCCTCAGCCGTAATGCGGCACTCGATGGCGTGACCTTTTAGCGTGATGCTTTCTTGCGGCGGTAGCGCCTCGCCCTGGGCTACTTTTATCATTAGCTCGATGATGTCTAGGCCGCTCACCATCTCGCTCACGCAGTGCTCGACTTGCAGGCGCGTGTTCATCTCGATGAAGTAAAAATCCAAATTTTTATCGACTAAAAACTCAAATGTTCCCGCACCCTCGTAGCCGATAGCTTTTGCCGCTTTTATCGCCGTTTCGTGCAGTCTGGCGCGAGTGTCGTCGTCTAGCAGGATCGCAGGACTCTCCTCGATCAGCTTTTGGTGGCGGCGCTGCATAGAGCAGTCGCGCTCGCCGATGTGCAGGACGTTACCGTGGCTGTCGCCGATGACCTGAACCTCGATGTGGCGCGGGTTTAGGATGTATTTTTCCATATACATCGTTCCGTCGCCAAACGCGCTCATCGCCTCGCTCTCGGCCGACCAAAACGCCTTTTCGATGTCCTCTTCGCGCTCGACCACGCGCATGCCGCGTCCGCCGCCGCCGGCTGCGGCTTTTAGGATGATCGGATAGCCGATTTTTTTAGCTAGCTCTTTGGCTGCCTTCGTATCGGCTACGGCGCCGTCAGAACCCGGGATTACCGGTACGCCCGCGCGCTGCATCATCTGCTTTGCCTTGCTTTTGTCGCTCATTAGCGCCATCGCGGCTACGCTAGGACCGATGAATTTTAGCTTGTGATGCGAGCAAATTTCGACGAAATTTTGATTTTCGCTGAGAAATCCGTAGCCCGGAAATATCGCGTCAGCTTCGCTGATCTCGGCCGCGCTGATTATGGCCGGGATATTTAGATAGCTGTCGCTTGAGCGCTCCTTGCCGATGCAGATCGCCACGTCGGCGTATTTGACGTAGAGCGCGTCTTTATCGGCCGTGGAGTAGACCACGACGGCTTCTTTGCCCATTTCCTTTATCGTTCGCAATGCTCGCAGCGCGATTTCGCCGCGATTTGCGATTAAAATTCTTTTTATTTCCATCAAATTTTCTCCACGCCAAATAGCGGCAAGCCAAACTCGACCGGCTGACCGTCAGAAACGAGTAGCTCAGTGATCTGGCAGTCGAATTCGGCCTCGATCTCGTTCATGATCTTCATAGCTTCTATGATGCCCACGATGTCGCCTTTTCTCACGCGTTGGCCTACTTTAACAAACGGCGCCGCGCCAGGGCTCGGAGCAGCGTAGAAAGTACCCACCATAGGCGATTTTATGCTGTCTTTTGGAGAATTAGCAGGAGCTTTGACCTCTGAGCTTACCACAACGTTTACCGGAGTCGGAGTCGGGGCGGGAGCTTGGATGACGGGCTTTGGCAGCTCGCAGCAGTCGGCGAATTTTTCAAGCTCGACCTCAAAATCCCCGCTTTTTATCTTTATGCGGTTCATGTCCATCTCGTTAAAAAACTCGATCAGCTCTTTTATGTCTTCTTTTTTCATAGAAATTTCTCCTAAATAGTTAAAGTTCAAAACTTCTTATTGTAGCAAAAAATTGATAAAATTAGGCATTTTTTAGGTTTTTACGTCGTTTAAAGAGGTAGTTTTTGACCATAGAAAAAATTTGAACTCTATGGTCAAAATTTAGGAATAAAATTTTACTTGCAGAGCTTTTTTACTACAGGTATACTCTGATAGATGGGCATAATTTCTCCTGAAATAATTAAAGATTTATTGACCACGTTGTCGTTTTTAAAATCAACAGTCAAAGCCAGCTCGCCATTCCGCTTGTATATTTTGGTCTCACCATGAAGAACACCATTGAGAGTACTTGTTTCTAATTTTACTTTGCCATTATCATAAAACATCTTGTTTGTTCCATCTGCCACTTTGCCGTTTTTGCAAAAAACCGAGTATTCCAACTGTCCATCTGAATAAAATGCTTCCCGTTTTCCATTTGAAGCATCGTCTTTAACGGTATCCTTAAATTTTAGCTTTCCGTTGCTTGGATAGTACTCTTTTACGATACCGTTTATTTTGTTATTTTTATACGGAGTTTCTTTTACCAGGACTTTACCCTGATACTCTTTTATGACACAGCCCTGCATTTTATCCAGCTTGGTTTCGCAAATTTTATCATTTGAACTCGCAACCATCAGCGCAACAGCCAAAAGTATTATTCTTTTCATTTTTTACCCCCTACTTGTTTGTCTCATATTTAAAATCACCGCCATCAGTACTTATGACGATCTCTAGCACATCGTTAAATGAACAACCAAGCTCTATATCAAATCTCTCTCCAAAATTTTTCACTACGGGAAGTTTATTCTCATATATTTCTCGAGCTTCGTCCGTTAGACTATCCAAGTATGCTACCGTTTCTTTATTATTTTTACGAACACCAGGCTTTGCCATCACGCTATTGCCATCTTTTGTATATAAATACAACACAAATTTATGATCATCCAAAAAGACGGGATATTTATCAGAAAAAAACGAACGATTTTGTTCTTCTTTTGTAGCTATCTTTGCGTTTTCAGGATATTTATCGGCATAAGCCTTCGCTTTTTCATAATCTACCCCGCCATACTTCTCGATAGGACAGTTGCCCCTATTTACTATGATATCATTGATTTTGGTATCATTGTCAGTAGAGACAATAGAAAGTATATTTACCATCATATCCATCATATTTTTCGATTGTTTAAGGCTTATCTTTGGCGCTTCGACGGCATAAAGCCCGCCTGTTCCTAAAAGCAAGCCTCCCGCTATCGCAACCTTGCATAAATTTTTAATATTTTTCATTTTTTCATCCTTATTTTTATTTTTTGCTTGCATTTCTTATCGGTAAAAATAAAATTTATGATTTCTTATTCGCTCCTTGCCTTTAAGATTTTAGTATTTTGCTTATCATGTCTATTGCGAGAGAGACTAGATTGCTATGCTTATTTGCAAATTCTAAAAATTTACCCAGCTTTTGCTTTGGCGTTAGAGATTTTAGCATGAGCCTATCTTGCAACGATTTGTCTTTTATCTCATTTTGGACGATATGCTTTATAATCTCCTCATCCTTGAAAAGCAGTGCAAATACCGCAGTTAGCTTCATCTTTAAAAGCTCATCGTTAAAGCTGAAATCAGCACTCTGCCCCATCTCTTTTAGTCTTCGCAAGATTTCTCTTTTTTCTATGGGATTTTCGATACTTATTGTTATGGTTGCTGTTTTGCTATCAGATTCAATGTTTTGTAAATTTTCTTTTATTTTTTTTAAAACATTGCTTAGAATATTTGGATTGTTTGTATCTCCGTATCTTAGATGAGCGTTTAATCTTAAGGTTTTTACGCGATTTTCGCTTATTTTTAGTAAATTTGAGATTTCATAGTTGCTTTTTTCACCAAAATACCTAGACAACAAATGAAAAACAAGTATGTCTATCTCGCTTTTACT
>NZ_CALINL010000068.1 GCF_938045225.1 uncultured Campylobacter sp. | reverse complement strand
GCGATCTACTACTATGCCAAAGCTATCGTAGATAACCCGGACGGCACGCTAAGGATCGGCATGACCACGCAAAATACCGTCATCCTAGATAGCGCCAAAGACGCCGTCATAGTGCCATCAATCGCCATCAAAAAAGAGGACGGAAAAAGCGTAGTTTACGTACTAAAAAAAGGTAAAGACGGGCTAGACGCGGCCGAGCGAAGAGAGGTGCAAACGGGACTAATCGATAGCCTAAAAACTCAAATTTTAAGCGGAGTAGAGGAGGGCGAGGAGGTCGTGACGAAGCAAAACTCGGCGGCTGAAATCAATGCGATGCTCGAAAAAGAAAAAAGAAGAATGAAGTTCTAAGGCTAAGTCTTGAAAAATTTGATAGAACTTAAAAATTTAAGTAAGAAATTTAAGCTCGGCGATAACGTATTTGACGCGCTAAAAGACGTAAATTTGAGCATAAAAAAGGGCGAGTTTATCGCCATCATTGGACAAAGCGGATCAGGTAAATCCACGCTTATGAATATACTTGGCTGCCTAGATAATCCAAGCGGCGGGCAGTATCTGCTAGAAGAGCGCGACATATCTAAATTTGAAGGCGACGAGCTAGCGCGTTTGCGTAGAGAAAAATTTGGCTTTATCTTTCAGCGCTATAACCTGCTATCTACGCTAACCACACTGCAAAACGTAGCTCTACCTAGCGTATATGCCGGCGTTTCTAAAAAAGATCGCGATAAAAAGGCCGGCGAGCTTTTAGAAGGTCTAGGGCTTGGCGAAAAGCTGCAAAATTTACCGAATAAACTTAGCGGTGGACAGCAGCAGCGAGTCTCGATCGCTAGGGCGCTCATCAACGGCGGCGAGATCATCCTGGCAGACGAGCCAACAGGCGCGCTAGATAGCAAAAGTGGCCTCATGGTGATGGAAATTTTAACAAATTTGCACAAGCAAGGCCACACCATCATCATCGTCACGCACGACCCAAATATCGCCGCATACGCAAACCGCGTCATCGAGATAAAAGACGGTAAAATTTTAAGCGATACGGTAAAAAGCGAGGAAATTTTCGCCTCCGAAAAACCTAGCCCAAAGCGTAAAAATATCTTTAGCTTTTACAAAGATCAGTTTATCGAGAGCTTTAAAATGTCCATAAACGCGATACTTAGCCACAAACTACGTTCGGTGCTAACGATGCTTGGCATCATCATCGGCATCACCTCGGTTATCTGCGTCGTAGCACTTGGGCAGGGCTCGCAGGAGCAGATCCTCTCCGATATCCGCGGTATCGGCACGAATACGATAGATATTTATAACGGCAAGGGTTTTGGCGATATGCGCTCGGAGAGAGTTAAAAATCTAACCGTGAGCGACGCGACAATGCTGGCTAAGCAAGACTATCTAGATAGCGTCACGCCAAACGCCTCTGCTAGTGGCACACTCACCTACGGCAATAAATCAGCCTCCGCGACGATCAGAGGCGGTAGCGAGGAGAGCCTAAACGTGATGGGCTACACCGTCGAGGCCGGGAGAGTGTTTACGGCGCAAGAGGTCGCAGAGTCGGCGTCCGTGATCGTGATAGATCAGCCCACTCGGGAGCAGTTTTTTAAAAACGAGGATCCGCTGGGTAAAACGGTGCTTTTTAATAAGCGCCCGTTTAGAATCATCGGTGTGGTAGCAAAAAACGACAATATGTTTGCCGACTCCAGCACTCTGCGCACGTTTTCTACATATACCGCGGTCATAAACAAACTAACCGGCGATAGACACCTATCATCCATCACGGTTAAGGTCAAAGATAGCGTAAACGCACAGATAGCAGAGCAGAGTCTAACGGAAATTTTAACCGCCAAGCACGGCAAAAAGGACTTTTTCACCAGAAACTCCGACACTATCAAAAAGACGATCGAGGAGACAACAAAAACCATGACTCTGCTGATCTCTTGTATCGCCTTTATCTCTCTGCTAGTGGGCGGTATCGGCGTGATGAACATCATGCTAGTTTCAGTGACCGAGCGCACTAAAGAGATCGGCATCAGGATGGCGATCGGCGCGCGTCAGGGAAATATCCTGGAGCAGTTTTTGATCGAGGCTGTGCTACTGTGTCTGATCGGCGGGCTAATCGGCGTCGGATCGGCATTTGGTATCGGCTATCTAGCAGAAAATTTCGCGCCCGATATAAAGATGATATTTTCACAGACCTCTATCGTGGTCGCGCTCGTCGTCTCTAGCGCGATAGGCGTAATATTTGGCTACATGCCTGCTCGCAGCGCCTCAAAGCTAAATCCGATCGACGCTCTAACAAGGGAATAAAATGAAAAAAATCTCCATAATCCTAGCCGCCTTTTTGCTCGGCGGCTGTGCAGCAACGCAGATAAACGAAAACTACGAGCAAATTTTGCTAAAAGAGGACGCAAGCGCCGATATAAAAATAAACAGCGAG
>NZ_CALINL010000067.1 GCF_938045225.1 uncultured Campylobacter sp. | reverse complement strand
TTTTAAAGAGATTTTCAGAATTTTACCTCAAGGAGAGACGATGGAATTTTTAACACTCGTTTTGGTTGCTGTTTGCATGTATGTGCTTATGTTTCGCCCACAAAGGCAGCAGCTCGCGTTTGGCTTGTTCGGAGCGGCAAGCTTCGTTATGGTCGGCATGTAGTTTGTCTCGACATTTGGCTCGATATTCGGTTCGGGCAATTACTAGGAGGACGCCGTGTGTTTTAGCGAAAAAAATTTTAACGCCTTGATGGCGACGGCGATCATGCTTATTTTGGTGATCCCCGTAGGCATTGCAAACGTCTGGCTGGGATACGTGGTGGGAGAAAGCCCGTGCGTGCTTTGCTGGTGGGAGCGCATGGGCATGATCTTGGTGGGGTTGCTTGGGCTTTTTATCCTCAGATACGGTCCGCGGCTCAGATACGTCGTAGCGGTCTTTTTTGTTGCGGCATTTGGGATACATATGGGGCTGAGACATCTTGGTAACTTCGTCCAGCTTGACGTAGATATGGGGCTTGGCGCATCGATACTGGGCGTGCGGACCTATACTTGGGCGGCTATCGCGTATTGGGCCGTCGTCATCGTAATGAGCCTCTTTTTGATATTTATCAAAAAAAGCGCGGAACTAAATGCCGATTTTAGCGGGCAAAGAAGCGTGATCAAGCCCTTTAGCGCATACGGCAAGGTCGTTTTCTATCTCTCTTTCGCGCTCGTCATCTCAAATGGCGTGCAGGCTTTTTTTACAAACGGCATCCCGCCCTACGGCGGCAAAGCGCCCACCGATAGGATGAGTTTAAATTTGGCTATGAGTTCCAAAACGTGGGAAAGATACGTATGGGACAGGCTTAAATCCTTTAATCTCAAAAAAGATTATCCGCAAAGACCCTATATCCGCGGCGTATTCGACACGAAAAAATTTAACGAAAATTTTGCCGACGGCGCGGTGCTCGGCGCTGTGAAGCTAGGGCTTTTAGGCACGAAGCAGATCGAGATAAAGATGAACAGAGGCGAGATGATAGCAAGCGTCTCATACGACGAGAAAAATCAAGAGTTCGCTCTTACTTCCTCGTATGCGGGTAGCTACTTCACGAAAGATCTTAAAAATTTCGATAAATTTGCGGTGCTTGATTATCAAAACAGCTGGAATCTGGGCCATACGACGGCGAGCGCCTTCGTAGGAGAGGATCTGCTCGTAATCGGTCAGAACAAGACCGCCTACGGGCTAAAAAGGCTCAAAGAGCCGATGGATAAGGTGATAGAGTATAGGACCTTTTTACAAACCAGCGGCGATTACGGCAGCTACTTTGAAAAGAGCGTCGATAGATATACCAAGGACGGGCGCCCGTTTCTTACGATGATACGAGCTAAACAGGCGTATGCTTTGGCGTTTGCGGCGGATGAGAAGTTTATGTATATAATCAGCGCGCCCAACGATGTCGTAAAAAACGTCGTAATCGGCAAATTTTTAATAAGCGAACGCAAGTTAAGCGCCGAAGCGTACCTAAAGCCCGCCAAGGGGCTTGCGCTCAAGCAAAAGCGAAATTTTAAGGATTACTACGTCGTAGGGGCCGCGAGCGCGGGCGATCAAATTTTAGCCTACAGCAGGGAGTATAACACGCTGCTTAGCATCGATAAGAACAGCCTCGAGGTCGTGCAGGCCTATGAGATGCCGCAGATGAGCGAGCCGCATTCGCTCGCCGTCGGCGCGGATCGGCTCTATGTGCTAGGCTTTGAGGACGGCAAAAATCTACTTTACGAGATAGAGCGCCCGTTTTGATCGGTGCAAATTTTAAAATTTAGCCCCTGATTGCGAATTAAGCCCGCGATTGAGATGTGCTTTTTGGCGGGGTCGCATAAATTTTTAAGACCCCGCAACGCTAAAAGGACGGCGGTAAATTTTAGTCGTTTTCAAGAGTGTATTTTAAGAGAATTTGAGAATCTCATTTTTGTGAGGTTGCTTAAATTTTTGTTTATCTACTTAAGGTATTGATATTTTGCACGCGGCGGGGCTTTTGAAATTTACAAATTTAATCCCGCGCTAAAGTCAAATTTCCCTTGCGATTTTGTTCATTTTAGCAAAAATTTCCGCTCGTTCGCCGTCTTTTAGATTGCCCATTTCTAGCTTCGTCATCATCTGCATAAAATCAAATTTCTTAAACATTTTCGCGGCTTCTTTAGCTTCGCGCTCTAGTTTTGCGTAGATTTGCGCTTCGTTTTCGTCGCGGGCTAAATTTCGTAAAAACGAGCCCGCCTCGCCGCCGCGAAATTTATCCGCGTCAAATTTACCCGTCGCACTACTTGAACTTGCTTTTTCGTTAAATTTATCCAGCATATCGGTAAAACCGGTCAAATTTGCCGCCGCAAGTGTAGAGCCGGCTAAAAATTTATCGCCCTTTTGGCTTTGACCGATTCGGTTTGCTAAGGTCTTTAAAATCTCGTTTGAGGCACCGTTTTTGATCTGCATTTTTATCCTTTTTATATTACTAACGGCGAGTCCTAGCAAAAACTATTCCGTCAAATTTTAAAGGCTGCGATTAAATTTTGGCTTAAGCTTTCTGAGGTATTATAGGACTAAAATACTCTTTTTAGTGCATTAGATAGCCTATGCGTAATATTTTTATATTCGCATAAGTTTAAAAAAGTGCCTATTTTACAGTAAATTTAAAAATAAACTT
>NZ_CALINL010000066.1 GCF_938045225.1 uncultured Campylobacter sp. | reverse complement strand
CGCTTGCTGATCGCCTCATTCAGGAGTGCGGCGCCGTAAGTGACCGTGAGATGAGCTCGCAAATCATGGACACGATGGACATCGAAAAGGAGCGCGGCATCACGATCAAGGCTCAGTCCGTGCGTCTAAACTACACGCTAGGCGGGCAAAATTTCGTCCTAAATTTGATCGACACACCAGGCCACGTGGACTTTAGTTACGAGGTGAGCCGCTCACTTGCTAGCTGCGAGGGCGCGCTGCTCGTGGTAGACGCCTCTCAGGGCGTAGAGGCGCAAACCATCGCAAATGTCTACATAGCACTTGAAAACAACCTCGAAATCATCCCCGTCATAAATAAAATCGACCTCTCCGCAGCAGACCCGGAGCGCGTAAAAAACGAGATCGAGCATGTCATAGGGCTTGATTGTAGCGGCGCAGTCGAGGTTAGCGCAAAAACGGGCATCGGCATCAAAGAGCTACTGGAAGCCATCATCACGCGTATCCCGGCTCCGGGTGGAGAGGCGGAAAAACCGCTAAAAACGCTCATCTACGACAGCTGGTTTGACAACTATCTAGGCGCGCTGGCGCTCGTGCGCGTCTATGACGGCGAGCTAAAGAAAAACGACGAAATCCTAGTCATGGGCACGGGCAAAAAGCACATCGTGCTAGATCTCATGTATCCAAACCCGATCGCGCCGATAAAAACGGCAAATTTGGGCGCGGGCGAGGTCGGCATCGTGGTGCTGGGGCTAAAAAACGTGAGCGACGTGCAGGTGGGCGATACGATCACGCTAGCTAAAAATCCCGTAAAAGAGCCCGTCGGCGGCTTTGAGCGGGCTAAACCGTTCGTATTTGCGGGACTTTATCCGATCGAAACGGATAAATTTGAAGATCTGCGCGACGCACTTGATAAACTAAAGCTAAACGATAGCTCTATCAGCTACGAGCCCGAAACCTCGGTCGCGCTTGGGTTTGGCTTTCGCGTCGGATTTTTGGGGCTGCTGCATATGGAGGTTATCAAGGAGCGCTTGGAGCGCGAATTTGACCTCGACCTCATCGCCACGGCTCCGACCGTGACCTATGAGGTGGTGCAAACCGACGGTCAAATTTTACGCATCCAAAACCCGAGCCAGCTCCCTCCGGTCAATAAAATCGAGCACGTCAAAGAGCCCTACGTAAAGTCCACGATCATCACGCCTAGCGAGTTTTTGGGCAACATCATCACGCTGCTAAACAACCGCCGCGCCGTGCAGACCAAGATGGACTACATCACGCCCGAGCGCGTGCTGCTCGAGTACGACATCCCGATGAACGAGATCGTGATGGACTTTTACGACAAGCTAAAATCGAGCACCAAAGGCTACGCGAGCTTTGACTACGAGCCTAGCGACTACCGCGTGGGCGATCTGGTGAAGCTTGATATCAAGGTCGCGGGCGAGACCGTGGACGCGCTCTCCATCATCGTGCCAGAGTCCAAAGCCCAGTCCAAAGGACGCGACTTCGTAAAAGCCATGAAAGAGATCGTGCCGCGCCAGCTCTTTGAGGTGGCTATTCAAGCCAGCATCGGCAACAAAGTCATCGCGCGCGAAACGGTAAAATCGATGGGCAAAAACGTAACCGCCAAGTGCTACGGCGGCGACATCACGCGTAAGCGCAAGCTGCTAGAAAAGCAAAAAGAGGGCAAAAAGCGCATGAAAGCCATCGGCAAGGTAAATTTGCCGCAGGAAGCCTTTCTCTCGGTCCTAAAAATAGACTAGCGGTATTTCGCGAGCGTTTTTGCTGCGCTCGCAGCCGCTTTTTATTATCTCACGGTCAAATTTGAGCTCAAATTTACAAATTTGACCCTCCCAGACCCGCGCCTTGAAAATGCTAAATTTAGCACTATCTCCGCTTTTAAAATCTCAAAAATCAAATTTAATAAAATTTACACAAATTTCCAATTTCCTCCAAATTTTACACAAATTTGGAAATTCATCTCAAATTTGGATAGAATTTTGCTTGCACGATGTAAAATTTACGAAAGGATTTTCATGAAAAATTTTATACTTTTATTTGCAGCGTTCCTTTTTACGGGATGTTTCGGGCTGTTCGAGAGCTCGCCGGAGGTCGCTCAAACTAGCGAAGGCAACGCCAAAGGCTACAAAGAGGTGATGCGTATCAAAGCAGACTGCTCCTCGTGCGCTAGCGGCGGTCAGGACATCAAGATAAACGGCACCGACTACACCAGCGACGTCGCGATAAAATGCTGCATCGCTCAAAGCAGGATCGACACGAACGCGGCTATCAAAAAAGTCTATATCCACAAAATAGCCGACGAAAGAGCTACTGATAGCGGCATAAAATTTATCTCCAAAAACGGCGCAAAAATGCTCTATCCAAAAGAGCGCCTCGAGAGGCTTTTTCATCTTTTCTTACAAGACGAGCTGTTAAATCGCGGAATCATGGTCGTGGATAGCCAGACCTCGCCTTACACGTACCGCGTGGATTTTGCATTTACCGACTACGCGGCGTCTTATAGCGAGCCGTCGCAGTATCTAAGCGCGGCGTTGAAAGGCAAACTAGGAGTCAAAAACATAAACAAAACCCGCGTGCTAAACATCTCCACCAGACAAGACGTGCGCAAACTCGAGGCCGAGGATACGCAGGACTTTAACCTCTACGTCTACCTTCTCGTTAAACAAGCTGCCAACAAAGCCGCCGAAGAGATATCAAAACTATAAAGGAAAAGTATGAAAAAACTAGCTTTTTACACCATTGCTGCCGCGCTTTTTGCCGTAGTCATGAGCGGATGTTCACAGCGCAGCTCGGTGTTAAATTTAACCCCGTATCAATCAACCTCAAACCAGATGGGCTACCAAAAAAATATCCGTATAAATAGCATCGAGGACGCTCGCGCCAACAAAAGCATAGTCGCCACGATCACCGGCAGCAACGGTGACGTCAAGGAGTACGTCACGCTACAAAACAGCATCGAGGGCTGGCTCCAAGACGGTCTTAGCACCGAGCTAAAGCGCCTAGGAGCAAATTTGAGCGACTTTGGCGATATCGTCGTGGACGTGAGGGTCGTCGAGCTTAAAGCAAATCTAAGCGGCTACTCCACCGACAACCTAAAGGGCTCGGCAAAGCTTGCGATAACGGTGCATAGAGGCGATCAGACCATCACCAAAAACGTCTCGCAGGAGCAGACTAAATTTGCCCCGATCCACACGAGCGGTGCGTTTAAGAGCTTTTTTGACGAACTACTCCAAGACATCGTAAAACGCGCGGCGATCCAGATCCTAAAAAGCTAATGAGATGCGCTAACTGCGGGCATCTGAGTCTGGGCGTGATCTGTAAAATTTGTAAAGATCACCTGCTCGCCTCGCCCGCAAGGACGCGCGTTTTGGACGGCGATTTTAAAATTTATAGCTTTTTTGACTACTCCGAAGTTAAAAATTTACTCCACTCAAAGCACCTATTTCACGGCTCTTTCGTTTACGGCGCGCTTGCAAATTTGAGTTTTAAGATTTTTGCGCGAAAATTTAGCTTCGGCTCGCTGGTAAATGCCGTACCTATCGACGACAAAACAACTAGCGGCTACTCGCATACGGCGATCCTAGCTCGCGCGTTAAAAAGCGCGGAAATCCGTCCGCTTTACGCCTGCTTGCACGCGGATTCAAACGTCAGCTATTACGGCAAAGACCTAGCCTTTCGCCTGAAAAATCCGCGAAATTTTAAGCTCTTAAAAACGCCTAAATTCCCCGTTATCTTGATAGACGATATCGTGACGACGGGCACGACGATAGACGAAGCCAGACAGACGCTGCAAAAAGCCGGCTGCGAGGTACTTTTCGCGCTGACGCTTGCAGATGCGAGGTATTAAATTAAATTTTAATCAAATTTAAGCTAAAATCGGCAAGTAAATTTTAAGGATAAAAATGGAAGAAAATCTACTCAATCAAAATCAAGACATCCAAGCCGTCGATATCGAAGAGTCGATAAAAACGAGTTACCTCGACTACTCGATGAGCGTCATAGTCGGTCGCGCCCTGCCCGATGTCAGAGACGGCCTAAAGCCCGTTCATAGACGCATCCTATACGCGATGAACAACCTCGGAGTCGGCAGTCGTAGCCCGTATATGAAGTCCGCTCGTATTGTTGGCGAGACTATGGGTAAATATCACCCGCACGGCAATCTAGCCATCTACGACGCGCTCGTGCGTATGGCGCAGAAATTTTCCATGCGCTATCCGACTGTCGACGGTCAAGGAAACTTCGGCTCCATCGACGGCGACGGCGCTGCAGCGGAGCGTTATACCGAAGCTAGGATGACGAATCTCACCGAAGAAATCTTGCGCGATATCGAAAAAGACACGGTTGATTTTATCCCAAACTACGACGATAGAGAGACTGAGCCAGACGTCCTGCCTAGCCGCGTGCCAAATTTGCTGCTAAACGGCTCTAGCGGTATCGCCGTCGGTATGGCGACGAATATCCCGCCGCACAGCCTTGATGAGCTCATCGACGGACTTTTGCTCGTGCTTGAAAATAAAAATGCGACGCTAGAAGAGGTGATGCAGTACATAAAAGGGCCGGATTTTCCGACGGGCGGGATAATATTTGGCAAAAAAGGCATCATCGAGGCCTACCGCACGGGACGCGGCCGCGTGAAACTACGCGCCAAAACCCACATCGAAAAAAAGCCGAACAAAGACGTCATCGTCGTAGACGAGCTGCCGTATCAGACGAACAAAGCCCGCCTCATCGAGCAGATCGCCGAGCTGGTTAAAGAAAAACAGATCGAAGGCATCAGCGAAGTGCGCGACGAGTCCGATAAGGACGGCATCCGCGTCGTCATCGAGCTAAAACGCGACGCGATGAGCGACATCGTGCTAAACAATCTCTTTAAATCCACGACGATGGAGAGCACCTTTGGCGTCATAATGCTTGCGATAAACAACAAAGAGCCGAAGGTATTTAACCTAATCGAGCTTTTGAAGCTATTTTTAAATCACAGAAAAACCGTCATCATCCGCCGCACGATATTTGATCTAGAAAAAGCCCGAGCTAGAGCGCATATTTTAGAAGGCTTAAAAATCGCGCTGGATAATATCGACGAAGTGATCGAGCTAATCAAAAATAGCGCCGACACTCCGAGCGCTCGCGAGGGACTAGTGGCAAAATTTGGCCTTAGCGAGCTGCAAGCAAACGCCATCCTAGATATGAGGCTGAGCAAGCTAACTGGTCTTGAGCGCGAAAAACTAGAGGCCGAGCTAGCCGAGCTAATGGCTGAAATCGCACGCCTTGATGAAATTTTAAAGAGCGAAACCTTGTTAGAAAAACTAATCAAAGACGAGCTACTTGAGATAAAAAATAAATTTAAAGTACCGCGCATCACCGAGATCGTGGATGACTACGACGATATCGACATCGAGGACCTCATACCTAACGAAAATATGGTCGTAACCATCACGCACCGAGGCTACATCAAGCGCGTACCGAGCAAGCAGTACGAGAAGCAAAAACGCGGCGGCAAGGGCAAGGTCGCGGTAACTACGTACGACGATGACTTCATCGAGAGTTTCTTTACGAGCAACACTCACGATACGCTGATGTTCGTGACTGATCGCGGACAGCTCTACTGGCTCAAAGTCTATAAGATCCCTGAAGGAAGCCGCACCGCAAAAGGCAAAGCGGTAGTAAATCTCATCCAGCTACAGCCTGACGAAAAGATCAAGGCGATCATCCCGACGACGGCTGCGACCTTGATCGCGGCGAACCAGAATTCGAACTCGCCGAACGCCTTGACGCCCACCAGATTGACAGCGGTGATGACGAGCAGCACGGCGGCCGCCGACGCCCACGCCGGAACCGAGGGAAACCAATACTGAATGTACTGGCCCACCACCGTGAGTTCGGCCATCGCCACGGCGACGTAGTTGAACCAATAGTTCCATCCGGCCACAAATCCCGCCCGGGGGCTCCAGTAGTCGTTGGCGTAGCGGCTGAAAGAGCCCGAGCTCGGCCGATGGACCGACATCTCCCCCATCGCCCGCACCACAAAGAAAATGACGATCCCGCCCAACGCGTAAGCCAGGAGAAGCGACGGGCCGGCCAGCTTGATTCCCTCCGCCGAACCGTAAAACAGACCCGTTCCAATCGCCCCTCCGAAGGCGATCATCTGAATGTGCCGGGTGGTCAGGCCCTTGCGGAGGCCTTCGGGGTCTTTCCGGGCGACGACGTCGTCGAATGCGTCCTCGCATCGGGCGCCGGGCGATTTGGCC
>NZ_CALINL010000065.1 GCF_938045225.1 uncultured Campylobacter sp. | reverse complement strand
GCCGAGCGCGTAGTTTAGGCGTACAGACTGAGCCTTGATCGTGATGCCGCGCTCTTTTTCGATGTCCATCGTGTCCATGATCTGTGAGCTCATCTCGCGGTCGCTTACGGCGCCGCACTCCTGGATGAGGCGGTCTGCGAGGGTTGATTTGCCGTGGTCGATGTGAGCGATGATACTAAAATTTCTGATGTTTTTCATGAAATCCCTAGTTAAATTTTGGGCGATTGTATAAAAATTTTCGTTAAAGTAGAGTAAATTTAGCTTTCGTTAAACGGGTGGCGGCTTGAGGCGGGAGATTTGGAGTAAATTTGACGCGTATTCGGTTCGTAAAATTTAACGTAAATTTTGAAGTTTTTCGCGCACGGCGCAAATAACGACGCAAAGCGAATACAAAAAATAAACATACGCCGCCAGTGGAGCAAAAGCTACGAACCCTGAGGCGTAAACTAGAGCGCTTAGGCCGTATGTCGCGTTTGCAAGCGCGGGTATATGATACGTCCAAAGCTCAGGCTTTTCAAAAGGAGTGTCGATAGCGTTGAAATACAAAGCCAAATTTAGCGCTAGCAGTAACAAAAATATATAATTCTTTTTCATAAAAGGAAAAGCGGCGCAAACCAAGGCTACCGCGAAATTTAACGCGATGAGAGAAACCATATAGCTACCGCCCGCAAAGGCGCAAAGAAGGCCTAAAAGCACGATTAATACATCTTTTTTCATATCTAAACTACCACCTTTTTTAGCTCTTTCAGATTTTGCATAGCGTATAAATTTTGATTTATTTGCCCGCTAAATTTTCGCCCAAATTTAATGACTATGCCCCAAATGTCCGCCCGCGTCGTTTGATCTTACTTCACAGATTAGCTCGTCGGCGCATTCGCTCTCGCTGCTCTCAACCTGCAGCGTCGTGTGCGTGATGCCTAGATGCTCCATTTCGTGTGATATTTCGGCCACGATCCGCTCAGCTTCGCGCACGCTTAGCTCGCCGCTAACCACCACGTGAGCCGTGAGCGCGTTTGCGCCGCTTGTTATGCTCCAGACGTGCAGGTCGTGCACCGAGAGCACTCCGTCCACGCCTCTGATCTGCGCGATGAGTCCGTCCAGGCTCACGCCCTTTGGCGAGCCCTCCATCAGGATGTTTAGGCTGTCTTTTAGCACGCCCCAGCCGCTTTTTACGATGAGCACGGCCACGAGCACGCTAGCTGCCGCGTCCGCCCAGCCCCAGCCAAAGCACATCATCAGCACAGCTGCCGCGATAGCGCCCACCGAGCCCGCAGCGTCGCCAAGTACGTGTAGGTAGGCGCCGCGCATATTGACGTTTTCTCTCACGTCGCCGCCGCGTAGCATGTATAGCGCCACGACGATGTTGATGGCGAGCCCCAGCGTGCTGATGGCGAGCATACCCGTGGTGGCTACTTCTGGCGGGTTTTGTAGGCGTCGCGTCGCTTCGATAACGATAAAAACGGCGATGACGATGAGCGTGACGGCGTTTATCGTCGCGGCTAAAATTTCGATCCGCCTGTAGCCGAAAGTCTTTTGCAGATTGCCTTTACGTTCGCCGAATTTAAATGCAAGCAGCGAAAGTCCGAGCGCCGCGGCGTCTGATAGCATATGTCCGGCGTCTGAGAGTAGGGCGAGCGAGTTTGTCGCGAAGCCGCCCGCGACCTCGATCAGCATAAAAGCGGAGATTATAAGGAAGGAATTTCTCAAAACGACCTTGTTTGACGCGTGCGAATGCGCACAGTGGGCGTGATTTTCGTGCATTTTGACCTCGCTTTTGGGCAAATTTTAGTTAAATTATACCTCAAAAAAGCGCTTAAATTTTATCTATATCGCCTTCTAGTCCGGCATCTACGCGCTTGCCGATGTCTTTTAGCTTGCTAAACTCCTCTATCAGTCTCGGCGCGTCATCAAGGCTGATCGCAAACGTCCAAAGATAGGTGAGCACCGAGTAGATGTGGCCCGCGTTTGCCTGCTTGTGTGATAGCAAAAATATCGCCAAGCTAAAAATCGCCGCCGCACTCGCGCCGATGATAAAAAAGCTCATCGCCTCTCTGTTTGATATGCGGATACGAAGCTTTGAAAGTACGTCGTAGTGGCGCTTTAGCGTGCGCTCATCGCCTGTACTTATGCGTCCTGCCTCGCGCTCTAGCTGGTTGTTTAGCTTGAGATACAAGCGGTCGTTTTTGGCGATGTATTTGGGTAGCAAAACTCCAAAAACCGCGAGCAGGGCAAAAACTGCCAAACCTACGTAGAACTCGATAAATAAAAGCATGATCGCCGAGCCGAAAATCGATACGACCGAGGTAAAAAACACGGGAAAATGCTGCTCGAAAAAATCCACGAATTCGCGAGATAAATTTGCCCTTGCGATTATGACGCTTTCGTCTTTTGAGGCTCTTTTTTCATTCATTATCACGCTTACGGCAAGTCCTGCATATATCCTAGTAAATACCTGCGTATCCACGCGCCGCCTAATCGAGCCAAGCCCCCAGCCCACGAACACCATGCACGAGTAGCTAAGTGCCAAAAGCGTATCGCCTGCTACGATGGCGTTTATGGCGATGCCGGCTAGTACGGGATAGACGAGAAATAGCCCGTTTTCCGCCAAAACCAGGCTAAACGTCAAGAACAGCTTTTTAAAATTTTTCTTTGCAATGAGCGTTAGCGTCTTAAATGCGCTATTTTGCATAAAATTCCTTTGTTTAAAATCGCGCGGATTTTAGCTGTTTTTAAAACTCGCGTCAAATTTTGGAATTTTTGCTGTAACTCTTGACATTACAACAAAATTTTATTATACTTCGCTCATCGGTTGTAAGATATAAAGTTACAACAAAAATCTAAGGAGACAAAGATGTCAAACTACAAGATCGTTTCAACGAAAAATGCGCCGAGAGTCGAGCTGAAAGACGCTCTAAATTTAAGCGGCTGTGAGCTCTCTATCAACGAGCTTCCGGCAAACGTGAGCGTGCCTTTCGTGCATTCGCACAAGCAAAACGAGGAGCTTTACTTGGTGCTAAAAGGCGGCGGTACGCTATTCATCGACGGTGAGGAGACGGCGGTCAGCGAGGGCGACGCGATCCGCATCGATCCAGACGGCAAGAGATGCTTCAAGGCAGGCGCGCAGGGGATGAAGTTTATCTGTATCCAGACCAAACGCGGCAGCCTGGAGCAGTACACGATGGAGGACGGCGTGATAAACGAGGATGTAAAGCCAAGCTGGCTGTAAATTTACGCGGCAATAAAAACAAATTAAATTTAAATGAAAAACAATGAAGATAGTAATCATAGGTGCAAACGGCAAAACGGGCATAAATTTAGTAAATGAAGCCCTAAAACAAGGCTACGACGTCACGGCTATCGTGCGAAACAAAGAGTATAAAAACGGCGACGTCAAAGTAGTCTATAAAGATATTTTTGAGCTAACGAAGGCGGATCTAGCGGGCTTTGACGCCGTTATCAGCGCATTTGCGGCATGGATGCCCGAAACGTTCCCGCTTCATAAAAAGGTAGCAAAACACCTCGCAGACGCGCTTAGCGGTACTAAAACGAGGCTGCTAGTCATCGGCGGCGCGGGTACGCTATACGTGGACGATAAAGGCACTATGGCTATGGATACGCCGGGCTTCCCGCCTGAATATATGGGCGTCGCAAAGGCTACGGCGGAGTCGTTTTTTGAGCTAAAAGGTAGAACCGATGTGCTTTGGACTTACGTAAGCCCGGCCGGCGAATACGACGATCAGGGAGCTCGCACCGGCAAATACGTGCTCGGTAACGATCACGTCATACTAAACTCGCAAAACGAGAGCTACATCAGCTACGCCGATCTTGCGATCGCGATCATTGACGAGCTAAAAAATAGAAATTTCGTGCAAAAACGCTTTACCGCAGTCGGCGAGAGAGCGTGAGCTTAAAATTTTGCGTAATTTAGCTAAAATAATGCCGCACGAAACCAACGTACGGTTTTTAAATTTAAATCAAGGCCGGTTATGCAAATAGGACAAAAATTTTCCATCGCTATACATATATTGCTTAGCTGCGAGTTTTTTAAGGACGAGAAAAACACGAGCGAATTTTTAGCAGGCACGATCGGCACGAACCCCGTCATCGTGCGAAATATCATTAGGCTTTTAAAATCGGCAAATTTGATAAACGTAAGCGCGGGCACGGGCGGGGCGAGCCTAGCTAAAAAGCCTGATCAAATCACGCTTTTTGATATATTTTCGGCGGTAAACGAGGGCGAAAACGACATCTTTAAAATCCACAAAAACTCGCCGCCGCCTTGTCCGCTAGGAGGCAGGATCGAGGCGCTTTTGACGCCTAAATTTGCCTCCGCGCAGCAAGCGATGTTTGATAGCTTGGCGGGCGTAAATTTGCAAAATTTGCTAGACGAACTGGCGGCTAAAAACTAAAATTTGCGTCTTTTAATTTTTTCTCGCTTTAAATTTAATCCGTAATTCAAAAAACAGAAGTGTTTGTAGTTTAAGAAAAATTTACTTATAATTCACGGATTAAATTTAAAAGAGATTTCGTGCAACCAAACGCTAGACGCGGAATAGTCCAGAAATATTTCGAGGCGAATTTGCTTCTAAAAATTTTAGCTGGACTTATTTTGGGCGCCGTTTGCGGCATTATTTTTTAAGACGCAAAGGACGCGATAGTTATCCTAAAGCCTTTTGGCGACGTGTTCATAAGACTTCTTAAGATGATCATCGTGCCTATCGTTATGGCTTCGCTCATCGTGGGCTGTAGCTCCATCTCGCCTTCCGATCTTGGCAGAGTGGGGGCAAAGGTGCTGATTTTTTACATATTGACGTCGTTTTTTGTCATCATAGTCGGGCTTTCGGTAGGGCTTATCTTGGAGCCGGGAGCCGGACTGCACATAACCGGCAGCGGCGACGTAGCCGGTAAAGCCGCAAATGTGCCCAGTATGTCGTCGATACTCGTAAATTTATTTCCCACTAACCCTTTTGAAGCTATTGCAAAGGGCGAAATTTTACAAATCATAACTTTTAGCTTATTTTTCGGCGTCGCGCTTTCGTTTTTAAAGGATAGCAAGGACGAGAGGCTAAGTAGGCTGGGAAATCTGATCTACGACGTATTTGACGGGATCAACCATATCATGTTTTACGTTATAAGATGGATCATGGAGTACGCGCCGTTTGGCGTTTTCGCTCTTATATTTATCGTATTTTCGCAGCAAGGCGTAAAGGCTTTCGGGCCGCTGCTTGGCGTCACGGTTAGCGCGTATATCGGCTTTGCGGCTCAAATTTTCGTCGTTTATTTCTTTATTTGCTTGATCGTTAAAATCAATCCGTTTAAATTTCTAAAAAAAGTTCGATCGCCTATGCTAACGGCTTTTGTAACCAGAAGCTCGGGCGGAACGCTGCCTATCTCGATGAAAACGGCTGAAGAAGATATGGGTATCCCAAAGCAAATTTACGGCTTTGCGCTTCCCGTGGGCGCCACCGTAAATATGAACGGTACGATCATATATCTTGGTATCTGCGCGATGTTTATCGCTAACGCCGTGGGTGTGGAGCTTGACTCGGGGGCTAAAATGACCATAATACTAACGGCCGTCCTTGCCGCCGTCGGAACTGCCGGAGTGCCTGGAGCTGGCGCGATAATGCTTTTGATGGTGCTTGAATCAGTCGGTCTAAAAGTCGAGGGCGGAAGCGCGGTAGCCGCAGCGTATGCGTTGATTTTAGGTATCGATGCGATCCTTGATATGGGGCGCACGTCGATGAACGTGACGGGAGATATGCTGGGCGCGCTAGTTGTGGCCAAAAATGAAAAAAATTAGACGAAAGCAAGTGGGCGGATTAGAATTTAATAAATATTTAGATAAAATCGCTAAAAATTTAAAGGAAATATATGATTTTTATCGACGCTTGTTTAAAAAAACCTACGCCTTATACGCCCGTTTGGATGATGCGTCAGGCGGGGCGTTATCTGCCCGAATACAAAGCCACGCGCGCGAAAGCGGGCAGCTTCCTCGATTTGTGTAAAAACACCGAATTAGCGACCGAAGTCACTATCCAGCCCTTAGAACGCTTCGATTTGGATGCGGCGATTCTGTTCTCCGACATCCTGACCGTTCCCGACGCAATGGGCTTGGGACTGTATTTTGCCGAAGGCGAAGGCCCGAAATTCGAACGCGCCTTGCAACACGAAGCCGACATTGCCAAGCTGCAAGTTCCCGATATGGAAAAACTGCAATACGTCTTTGACGCCGTCGGCTCCATCCGCAAA
>NZ_CALINL010000064.1 GCF_938045225.1 uncultured Campylobacter sp. | reverse complement strand
GTCAGCACCACGCGCGCGCCCAGCCCCTCGCAAAAGTCGATAATATACGCCATGGTTTCGTCGTCCGCGCACTTAAACATCCAGCGGCTAGTTAGGTGCACGTGGATAAATTTAAGCGGTAAATTTAGATGACTGATGCAGTCTGGATCGAAGTACACGCTGACTCGTTTGCCGCTAGGCTCAAATCCTAGCGCGGCCAAGGCGTCTAGATTTCTATCCACGGTGTGGCGCAGGCCGCCTATTTTAGGGGCTTTGTGCGTTATTATTTTATTCACGGTTTTATTTTTGCCCTCAAAGCCCACGATGGTTTTGATTTTAGCGTATTTGGCGACGATGATGCCGCGGTCGCCCGTTGTAGTCTGCACTGCGATGTCGTATTTTTGCTTTTTGATGGCGCGGATGAACTTTAGCTCGCGCCAAAGTCGTTTGAAAAAGCCGACCTCTTTTATATTTGCGCGGTCGTAGACGTGGATGTTTTGGATGTTCGGGTTGCCCTCGATCATCGCCTCGGTGCCCTTGTTTAGCGCGAAATCTATCTGCGCGTCAGGGTAGATGCGGCGCAGGTTTTCGATGAGCGGAGTCGTGAGCAGCACGTCGCCGATGTTTCTAAATTTCATAACTAGGATTTTGATTTTTTTATCTTTCATTTTACGTACTTCCAAAATGTGTATTGCGCGTAAAGCCTTGCTATCACGTAGCCGCGCCAGCCCTCGCGCCAGCCGCCTTTTAGGAAAAATAGCTTAAAAAACGTCCACGCGGGATTTAAAACGGCCTTAAATTTGCTTGATTTTGCGCCCTTTGCGCCAAGGCTCGAGTAGCGATTTTGCTTGGCGATAAACTGCTCGATGCTGTCGTAGGCATAGTGTTTGAAGTGGTTTTTTAACCTACCGATTCCGTTTTTTGGGCTGGTTAAATTTGCTGCGTCCACCGAGGTTTGTTCGTCTGTTTTGACCGCGCTTTTTAAAACGACCTTTTCGTGTATCTCGCGCCCGTCAAATTCCGCCTGCGTCTTGTCAAAAAGCCTAACCGTGCAGTCGGGGTAAAGCCCCATCGTGCGCACTTCTTTGCCGAAAAATATATTTGCGCGCGCCACCTCGTACGCGCAAAACTCGGGTCGCTGTAAAACCTGCAAAATTTCATCTCTCAGCTGCTCTAAAATCACCTCGTCGCTATCTAGCACGAAAACCCAGCGATTATGCGCTAGATCCACTCCCAGCTGCTTTTGCGCGCTAAATCCCAGCCATTTTTGCTTGTGAAATTTGACGTTTTTAAACCCTGCGCAAATTTGCTCCGTAGCGTCCTGCGAGCCGCTATCAACCACGACGACTTCGTCTGCAAATTCGCAGCTTTTTAGCACCTCTGCGAGGTATTTTTCGCTGTTAAGCGTGAGGATTACGACGCTTAGCATTTATAAATTTCCTCGTTAAAATGCTTAAATCGTTTGTGAAACCAAAAGTACTCGTCCGGCTTCTCGCGTACGGCGGCCTCGGTGGCGTCTGATTGTGCTTGCGTGGCCTTTAGCACGGCGTCTTCTTTATCAAAATCCCTAACGTCAATCGACGGAAAAAAGCAAATTTCGCTGAGGTTTGCCCCTTTTTCGCGGATAAATGCGGGTACGATGAGCGCGTCCGTTTTTTGCGCGAAAATGCTAACTGCGGGCGTATGCAGGACCTTTCGCCCGAAAAATTTGACCTCTACGCCTTCCTCTTTGGCGGTGTTTTGATCAACTAGGATGCCCACTAATCGGCGCGCCCTGACCGCTTTTAAAATTTGCTTTGCACCGCCCATTTTATCGATTAGCTCGATATCAAAGCGGGTGCGATTTGCCGCCAAAATGCGCTGCATGACCGCGCTATCAAGCGCGCGTCCGACGATGCTAACGCCGCCGAATTTCGCCGCCATAGCTAGAGAAAAAAGCTCCCACTGCCCGTAGTGCGCAGTTTGCACGATGATCGGGCGGCCAGAGGTAAGCGCGTTTTTAAAGATTTCTAGGTTTTTAAATTCGACTTTTTCTAGGATTTTTTCCTTGCTCGCGTTTTGATTTTTTATAAAATTTACCGCAAATTTGGCATAGTTTCGGTACGTGTCTTTGATGATTTGCTCTTTTTGCGCGGCTGTGAGCTCGCCAGCGTAGGCGAAATTTAGATTTGCTCTGATGATTTTTGTGTGTTTGGCGTCAAATTTATAAAATAAAAACGCGATGAAATTTAAAAACGGATCCAGCAAAAACGCCGGCGTAACGGTAAAAATAAATTTAAAAAATCTATAAAGCCAAAGGTAAAATAAATCACGCATCAAGTAGCCTTTTTGCCGCGTTTGCGATAGCATGCGGCGCGATATCCCGCACGCAAAAGTCGCTTTTATCTATCTTTTTCGCGTCTATTTTTTTGCCCGCGTCTAGCGTTAAATTTACGGGGCTCGCAAAGGCGTTTCGCTCTGCGGGGCGGTTACCAAAAAGCGCGATAGAGGGGCGATTTTGCGCCCAGGCGATATGCGTCACGCCGCTATCGTTGCCGATAACCAGATCGCAGCTTGAGATGAAGCTCACGAGCTCTTTTAGGCTTAAATTTAGCGGTTTTGCGTTTGAGTTTTTGATCAAATTTATGGCTTTTTTCTCCTCGTTTTCGCCGTTAAAGCAGACGAAAATTTCATTTTGCGGCTCGTCTAGCAGAGCGATAACGTCTCCAAATTTATCGTAAATTTTACTGGGCTCGCTAGCAAAAGGCGCTATCAAAATTTTCTTTTTTAAGCTTTTAAATTTACTTTGCGAGGCGCTAAAACAAGGCTGTTTGTCTAAAATTTCATCCTCGCTAAAACTAAATCCTAAGGCAAAAGCCGTAAGTTTTAAATTTCGCAAGATGATATTTTCTCCGTAGTCGCAATTAAATTTATGCCTGTAAAACAGCGCCGCAAGCGGTTCTTTGGCGCTAAATTTATCAAATCCGTAACTGTTTTTGCCAAGGAGTTTCGCAACCGCGGCGGATTTGAGAAGTCCTTGCAGGTCGATGACGTAGTCGAATTCACCCTCTTGCTTAGCAGAGGCGATCAGCTCCAAGCTTTTTTTGTATTCTCCGTTTTTTAACGGTAGCGATACGACGCGCGAAATTTTCGGGCAAAGAAACAAAATCTCGCTAAATTTGGCATCGGCAAACCACGTTATTTTGGCTTGCGGTAAGTGCTTTTCGATAAACTGCAAAATAACTACCGCATGAACGATGTCGCCCAGGGCGGAGAGCTTGATAACGGCGATGTTTGGGCTTAAATTTTTACTCATTTACCGCTTTTATAAAGATTTTTAGCTATCATTTTAGGCAAAAATAGCTAAAAAAGGTTTGAAATGGCTAAAAATTATATCTGCGTTTTTGACTGCGAGACGGTGCCCGATACCGCGCTTTTGCGTAAAATTTACGGCTTTGAGGGAAGCGACGCGGAGGTGGCGAGGCAGGCGTTTGCCGCGCAAAAGGCAGCAAGCGGAAGCGAGTTTTTACCCGTGATGTTTCACCGCGTAGTGGCGATATCTGCGGTGATGGCGGACGAGTACGGTAAATTTTTGCGCGTAAGCACGATGAAAGGCGCAAACGAGCGCGAAATCCTAAATAAATTTATCGGTTTCGTAAACTCGCACAACCCGCGCTTGGTGAGCTTTAACGGGCGAGGCTTTGATCTGCCGATGATTTTAACTCGCGCGATGAGGTACAACGTATCGTTTCCGAGCTTTTACGAGGTCGAAAACAAGGAGCTTGGCAAAGGCAAATGGGACGGCAACTACCGCGACAGGTACAGCGGCAAATTTCACTTTGATCTACTCGATCACGTGAGCGAATTTGGCTCCGTTCGCGGGCTAAAGCTAGATACTCTCTGCGCTAGCTTAAATTTGCCCGGCAAATACGACGTGCACGGCGATCAGGTGATGGAGCTGTTTTTTGACGGTAAGATCGACAAGATCAACGAATACTGCGAAAGCGACGTGCTAAACACCTACTGGCTTTTCCTAAAATACGAGCTTTTGCGCGGAAATTTGACGCTGGACGATTACGCGGACGATATCTCGGTGATGAGCGAGTGGCTCGGGGCAAACTGCGCGCAGATGGGCTATACGCCGGTATTTTGCAAGGCTGTGGAGTGCGAACTGGTACGCCTTGAAACGCAAAACTACGAGGATGAGCCAGAGCTAGGCGACGACGGGCAAGCAGGTGTAGAGGAATACTATACCGAAGAAAATATGCCCGAGATAAATTTAGACGAGCAGTGAGAACGGGCGCAAATTTAGAGTATTTTGCTAGTTTGGCTAAATTTAAACGGCTCGCTTTTGTTAAAGCGTAATTTAATTTCAGCAAGTATAGATAGTTTAATATTTATAAAATAAAGGATAATCGATGTATAAAAAGATCGTAGCTTTTTCGGCGATATTTGCATTGCTATTTTCCGGTTGCGCAGATAAAAGCGCCGGCGTTAAAAAAATAGACGAGATACAAGGGCTTTATGCGTATAACGACGGATACTACGTCGTCGGCGACAAATATAGCTTTAGGCTAAACGAAACGGAAAAAATAGACGAAGCCAAACGCTTTTACGCTAGCGAGTTTGCAAATGACATAAAAGACGATTTTGCGTCTATTTGCATATATGGCAACGATGAAAAGATGGTCGGAACATACGTCATTTTTCTTGATAAAAAGCTATTTTCGGATGAGAGATACGCTGCGTTAAAAGCGTCTTTTGAGATGTTTGATCCAAACAAAAATATGCAAGGGTCTCAGGCTATAAAAAGCTTTTTGGAGTCCGGATATATAACCGGTTATTATTATCTGAGCGGAAGTACGGCAAACATAAGCGACGCTAAAAGAAAAGAAATTTTAACCTCGGGTAAATTTCAAAATCCAATCAAAGTATATACGAATGTAGATTGCGAAAAAATAGGCGCAAGCAGCGGCGGTGCGGGGATAGATCTCGGCGGTGCCGCGATGATCGTTGGTTTGCCCGTCGCTAGCGCGGGGATGATAGTGGCTTTTCCCGCCGTATTTGTAGTCGGGGCGGCTTTTTACGGTACTTTTTTCGTAGGTTGGGGACTTGGATGTTTGCTCGGCTTAGCGCGTTGTTCGTAGAGTTGGCGCTAATTTTATTTACGAGCTTTGATTTTTAAAATATGCTAAAATAGCGTCAAATCACAAAGGAAAAAATATGAAAATTTTAGTAACCGGAACGGCGGGATTTATAGGATTTCACCTTGCAAATGCTCTTGTGGCGCGCGGGGATGAGGTCGTTGGATATGACGTGATAAACGACTACTATGACGTAAATTTAAAGCTTGCACGCCTAAAAACGGCTGGTTTTGACGTGAGCGAGATAGACTATGGCAAACTTATCACCTCAAAAACGCATGCAAATTTAAAATTTATAAAAGCAGACCTTGCTGATGAAAAGACGATGAAGGAGCTTTTTACTAAAGAGAAATTTGACGTAGTGGTAAATTTAGCCGCACAAGCTGGCGTTCGCTACTCGCTCATAAACCCAAAAGCCTATATCGACAGCAACATCACAGGCTTTATGAATATCCTAGAGTGCTGCCGCCACAACGAGATAAAAAACCTAGTCTATGCAAGCTCTAGCTCGGTTTATGGCCTAAATGAAAACATGCCATTTTCTACGCACGAAGCGGTCAATCACCCTATAAGCCTCTACGCAGCGACCAAAAAGAGCAACGAGATGATGGCGCACACTTATAGCCACCTATTTAACGTGCCAACGACTGGACTTCGCTTTTTTACGGTTTATGGACCATGGGGACGCCCTGATATGGCGCTATTTTTGTTTGTTGATGCCGCGCTTAAAGATAAAACTATCGACGTCTTTAACTACGGCAAGATGAAGCGCGACTTTACCTACGTGGACGACATCGTAAAGGGCATTATTAAGTGCATCGACAACCCAGCCAAGCCAAACCCAGCTTGGGACGCAAAGCACCCAGACCCAGCCACTTCAAAGGCGCCGTTTAAGGTCTATAATATCGGCAACAACAGCCCAGTCGAGCTCATGGACTACATCAAGGCAGTTGAGATAAAGATCGGCCGTGAGATCAAGAAAAATTTCCTCCCACTTCAAGCAGGCGACGTGCCAGCGACATTTGCAGACGTTAGCGACCTTGTGGCTGACTTTGACTACAAGCCAAACACAAAAGTAAATGACGGCGTGGCTAAATTTGTCGAGTGGTATAGCGAGTTTTACGGGATCAAAATTTAAATGAGACGTTGCGAGTGGGCCAAGGGTGAGCTTGACATAGCCTACCACGATAATGAGTGGGGCAAAGTCATAAAAGATGATAGAAAATTTTTTGAAATGATAGTTTTAGAGGGCTTTCAAGCAGGACTTTCGTGGCATGGGGTGCTTCAAAAAAGAGAGGCTATGAGAGTGGCGTTTGACAGCTTTGACCCTAAAAAGATCAAGCTTTATGGCGAGGCTGAGATAGCTAAATTTATGCAAAACGAAGGGCTGATACGCAATAGACTAAAACTAAAATCGCTTTCTGTAAACGCCCTTGCATTTTTGTCTGTGACGCAAGAATTTGGCAGCTTTTATGACTATTTGTGGGGACATTTGCTAAGAAATTTTGACCCCAAATTTGACGGCAAACAGATCATCAATCACTATCAAAATATCAAGCAAGTGCCAGCAACTACGCCGATGTCTGACTTTGTGGCAAAGGAGCTAAAAAAGCGAGGATTTAAATTTCTAGGCTCTGTTAGCACCTATGCCTTTTTGCAAAGCGTGGGCGTGGTGGATGATCATATGGACTATTGTTTTTGTAAGTGCAAGGCTTGATTAGAATAATTTTTGCACTTTTGGTGCTTTTAAATTTTGCATTTTCTCTTGATCTGCTGCGCCTTAGTGAGTATAAAGATCAAAACGTCAGTGGCTGGCTAGCTAGTGAGAAGCTTGATGGCGTGCGTGCCTACTGGGACGGAGAGAATTTGCTCTCAAGACAGGGCAAAAAGCTAAATGCACCGCTAAGTTTTACTAAAAATTTCCCTAAATTTGCACTTGATGGCGAGCTTTACGCAAAGGGGCTTAAATTTGAAGAAATTCAAGCGACCGTGATGGACAAGCTGCCAGATAAAAAGGCGTGGAGCAGGCTTAAATTTCACGTTTTTGACGTGCCAGAGGCGAGCGGCGGCTTGCCTCGTAGGCTTGAAGTTTTGGCTAAATTTCTAAAAAATGAGCCAAATGAAAATTTAATCATCATAAAACAGATAAAAATGCGCGATAACGCCCAGTTTTTAAAATTTACAAAGGACATGATCGCAAAAGGTGGCGAGGGAGCAGTCGTGCGTGAGCCAAATGCGCCATACGAGCGAAAACGAAGTAAAAATGCGCTCAAATTTAAGAAATTTAAAGACGCCGAGTGTGAGGTTATTGCTATAAATAAAGGCAGCGGCAAATACGCCAATTTTGCTGGCTCGCTTACCTGCAAGGCACTTGGTGGCAAAGATGATAAAAAAAAAGCTGGCGAGCCAAAAGAGGGCACTATCTTTAAAATAGGCTCAGGACTAAGCGATGAAAATCGTCAAGAGCCACCAAGGATAGGCTCTATCATCACATATAAATTTCAAAATTTAACGGCTAACGGCAAGCCAAGATTTCCTATATTTTTAAGGGTTAGAGAGGATTAAATTTGATCTGCGATCTCTTTTAATGCCCTAAAAGAGTCAAGCTGTGCCTTTTCATCAAAAATGAAGCTTTGAGCCATGATCTCATCGACTTCAAGTCTGTTTTGAAACTCTAAAATTTGCTCTTTAACGCTTTGCTTTGAGCCTATAAAAGAGCACGCCATCATCTCTTCTGTGACGGCTCTTTCTCTATTTTTTAGCTCTATTTGCCTAAAGTCGATCGGCCCAAAATGCGGAGCCTGTGCGCCTGCCTTGCCACTTATGGCAAAGACTTCGTCGTTATCCTTTTTTGGTGGCTGCAAATACTCTTTTCCGCCAGTTACTACGTTTAAGAAAAATTGCGTTTGCGTAGTGGCTAAACTCTTTGCTAGCTCGTCACTTTGGGCTATTATCACATTTGCTCCTGCGATGACATAGGGCGCTTTTAAAAAGGGCGATGGTTTGAAATTTTGACGATAAATTTCTACCGCTTTTTCTAGCGCACGTGGTGCAAAGTGCGATGCAAAGGCATAAGGCAGGCCAAACTCAGCCGCCACGTATGCGCTATATATGCTTGATCCAAGTATGTAAATAGGCGGAAATTTTTCAATTTTTGGATAGGCTTTTACGGCTCTTTTGGCGTTAAAATAGTCCATTAGCTCGTTTATCTGCATGTTAAATTCCATCTCTCTGGCACCGCGTCTAAGCACAGCAGCCGTATCTTGGTCAGTCCCTGGAGCTCTGCCTAGCCCAAGATCTACGCGGTTTGGAAATAGCGTCTCAAGAGTGGCGTACTGCTCGGCGATGGAGTAGGAGCTGTGGTTTGGTAGCATCACGCCACCAGAGCCCACTCGCAGGCTTTTTGTATGCTCTAAGATGTGTGCGATGATGAGCTGCGTGGCTGAGCTAGCTAAATTTTGCATATTGTGATGCTCTGCGACCCAGTAGCGCTTCATGCCGATATCTTCGGCAAATTTAGCCAGTCTGATGGCCGCATCTATGG
>NZ_CALINL010000063.1 GCF_938045225.1 uncultured Campylobacter sp. | reverse complement strand
GAGGTTTTTCTATTGCGCTTATTATAAATATGGCAATACGGCAAAGAGCACATGTGCGCTCGCTATCGTTTTGTGCCCTAGAGTATTTTGCTACCTCTTCGCATACATTCCCTACTAGCTTCGCGCGTTGGATTTCTGTGCTTAGTTTTTGTTCTTGCTTTTGCTCTTGTATCAATTTGTAAATTTCGTTTAGTTGGTTTTGCATATTAGCTCCTTACGGGTTGCCGATACGGCTTATTATGCCACGTAAACGGCGGTCTTTGCTCGTCATCGTCTTGGCGTCTAGTGCTGCCTGCGCGCTTTCTTTGACTTTTCGCAATATCTCCGCCGCGTGCGCGGGCAAAACTACTTTCTTGCGCCTTAACATTTTGATCTCCTCTTGCGCCGCTTTTAGCTTAGACTCTATGCTATCCATGTTTCTTGCCTTTTTAAATTTCGATCGCCCCAAACAGCGCGCCCGGGTCGAAAACCCTATAGCCGTTTAGCAGAGCGTGATTTATCTCCATTAAAATGCCTTTTGAGTCCTGGGTTATACGATAGTCACAAGTCTTCTCGCTAGGCACAAATATCGCACCACAGCTATCAAGCTGCTTTAGGCAAATTTGCATAACTTCGTCATAGTCTAGATTTCTATACCGCGCATTGTTTAGCACCGGGCTAAAAAGCTCGTATCGCTCGTCGCCGTCAAAATACTCGTTGGCTTCGGCTAGAGCTTTAATCGCTACTTCGCGCGCTGTTTTTTTGTCGTCGCCGAATGCAGAATAGGGGCTGCAAACGTAAATTTTAATAACTTCCATCACGCACCTCTTAAAACGGTATCGTTTCGTCTATATAGTCGCTAGCATCTAAGGCCTCGCTAGTGGGCGGCACGTCTTGATACTCGCTACGCTTAGGAGCGCTCCAAACGACATCATATAGCACATCCTCTTTGGCTTTTTCGCCGGCGTTAAAAAGAGCGATATAAACTTTATATCCCGGGACCGCAGGAGTCTCGATAAAACCGCTTATATAATTTTTCATGCCGTCCTTGCTCTGTCTGCGCCATAATGCGCCTATGATCTGCCTTTGCCCTTCGTAGCCTTTAGGCTTTTGCATCGCTAGCTGAAAATCGGGAAAGTCTTGATTTTTCTTTTTGTCCTCGGCGCTTGAGCTTAACATAACTACTTCTAAAGGCCTCAAAAATGGAATCACTATAACTCCGCCGATATACCCTACGTCTGCGCCCTCGGCGTTTTTATAACTTTTCCGCTTGAAATAACCCACGTTCATATCTTACTCCTCAAATAAATTTCGTTCTTTTGGCGCCGCGGTATCCGTGAATATCTCGTCGCCGTCCTCGATAGCGCGCTCCATAGACATCTCTTTTTTTGGGTCTAGCATAAATTTAACCCTCTTCGCCGCTAAGTCCAGCATCAAAACGTCGTAAACTAGTTTTTGGCCGCTAGGGCGTATCTTTAAAATAGGCAAAACCATCTTTTTCTCCTTTTAGCCAATAAAATATATTCCAAAAAGACACAATAGTACTAATATCCAATCCCTTGCAAAGGTTAGTTTTAGTCCTGCAAGCCTAATTATCTCTGAATTTCTGAATTGCCCAATTATTCTTAGGACAAAAAACACGACTGTACTCCATAAAAGCACTTTTAAAACAATGCTCATCTCTTCTCCTTTATAAATTTGCTAAATTTTGACATATCGCTAAAACTAAAACCAACCCCAAGGCCGCTAAAAACCTTTTAGCCCCGCGGATAAACAAAGCGCGCCCCAAAGACGGGGAACTGCCCAAAGCACGGCGCGGCACGCCGGCGGCGTCGTAAATCCTAATCGCTACTTTTTTCATCTTGCACCTCCGCGTCTATGACGTCGTCCTCGACCTCGATCGTGATCTCGTTTAGGCGGGACAAAATCTGCTGCGCCGAAACGGCTTCGGGCGGCATGATGGCTAGACGGTCTAGCATCTTGTCGCTTCTGCCGGCTGAAAGCGTAGAGATAAATTTCGCTCGCTCGAAGTCATCGGCGCTAACCATGCCCGTCTCTCGCTGCCTAGCTACGATGCGCCTCGCCTCGCCCTCCATGATCTCGTAGCTAGCCGCTAGCAAGACGTTGTTTCGCTCGATATCTACCTTGGTGTTTTTAACCACGGTTTCTAAGCTTGACTTTTGCAATAAATTTCTAGTTTGCTTGTCCTCGCTCATAGCTAGAGTAACTTTGTTTTGCAAAGCCTGCGCCCAGTTAAAATCCTTTTTCCAGCGATTTATAGAGCTACTAGAGCCTTTTAACCCTAGCGCGTCTAGCTTGGAGGCTAGCTGCTCCTCGCTGATAGGTTTATAATCGGTTTCAAACGTTGCGCTATCAAGATATATCTCGAAGGCTTTTTGCTGCGTTTCGTTCATCTGCTTCATGATTTTCCTTTTTGGCTCGCGTGGCTCACAATCCTCAAAAAACCGTGAGCCACCCCAACCCCCTAAAATACGCAATTCTATAAACTCTCTGGCTCATAAGTTTAAACAACTTGAGCCATCAGTTAAACACGATTTTATCGATGTTTAATAGCTTAAGAATTCTCTTTGGCTCACCATTTTTTTATATATAGGTTCTGAAAAAAATTTTGAAAAACAAAAAAACGATTTCAAACCGATATAGGGGCAAAAATGGCGAGATTGTGAGCCAACAGCACGCCAAGCCCCAAAAATACAGCTTTTCGTTGGCTCAAGAAAAATAAAAATCGTGAGCCAGAAGTGAGCCACCCAGATGTAAAACATCTATCAAACGCCCTAAAATAGGACGCTTTGTAGATATTTTTAGTTAAAATCATCGTGAGCCACAAAGAAAGATTAGTTTTCATCGGATTTAGCTCCGCCTGCTTGATAATAGCTCATTTGATTTATTATAATTTCGCCGCCATTTTCTATCTTTATACTGTCAAAGTCGAGATTGTCGCTGCTAACCCTAAAACCGAAAAAGCATCTAGGCCTTTCGCCTACGCCGGCGTAATTTACCGGCATTCGTTTTTGGCCGTAAGAGCAGCCGATACCCGCAAGCGTAAGCTCGTCGCGTAGAGCCTGGGCGAAGTTTTTTTGTGCTATAGGCTTGCCGCCTTTGTCGTTCATGTATGCTAGATAAATTTTATAAAGCGGTACCGACGGCACAAAATAATCCGCGTCCGCAATGATCGCGTCTTTGACAAAAGTGCGAAGCGGATTTACGCTATCTTTATACTCTTCGAGTTCCGTTTGCATGCGTTTAGAGCGTGTAAATTTGTTTTGTTTGATGAGGCGCTTTAACCCCTCGAGTGCCATGTTAAAAATGCCGGCCAACTCGTCGCTGAAACGATCGCTAAGGCCGCGTATTTTTTGATTATCTTTTACCTCTTTATCAAATACTATAAGCAGCATACGCCTAAATACGCCGTTATCGATGCCGCTTTTTGGCTTTTCGTTACCGGCAAACGCAAGTTTAGGCTTTTCGCTAGGAAGCAGCGAATAGGGCTCTTCGTTTTTCGGGTTTATAGTGATCGCGTCTTTGGTACTAACGATAGCTTTTAGATTTGCTAGTTGGCCTTTATCGGTGCCGTTTTTGTCGATCTCGGAACCGATATTTAAGAGTTTGTTTGTCAGCGCGCAAAGTTGGTGCCCCTCAAATTGCTGGAGCTGAAGGGATGAGACGTTATCCTCGCCGAAAAAGTTTCTGATGGTGTCTAGGATTACGCTCTTGCCGTTCGCGCCGCTCTTGCCGTATAGAAACAAAAAGCTTTCAAACTCATGGCTAGGCATAAAGCAGTAGCCGATAAACTCCATAAGAGTTTTTATGTCATCCTCGTCGCTCATTATATCGCGCAAAAATTTAGTCCATTTCGGGCATTTAGCCGAAGTGTCGTAGTTAAATTTTAAGATATTCGTTGCGGCATCTTTGTAGTCGTGTTTTTCCTTAAAGGTGATGACGCCGTTTTTGCTGATAAAGATCGTGCCGTTTAGTAAATTTATAACGCGGCGCGGCTCGTGCGCTTTGATCTCGTCTAAATTTAGCGACAAACTCGTTAGATCCTCTACGATTTTATTTACGTTTTCGCGGCTTTGCTTTTTCTTGTCTACGTACGCGGCGACCATCCAGTGCGTGTGGATAAATTTGGCTAGCGCATTGGTATCG
>NZ_CALINL010000062.1 GCF_938045225.1 uncultured Campylobacter sp. | reverse complement strand
CATTTTTTAACATTTTACAAGTTTTAGGTTGTGCTCCAAAAGATTTTTTTGATAAAGAAAGTTCAAGTCAAAAAGTATACTATTCATTAGAAGATCAAACTAGTTATGAGGAAACTGACGATGGTTATGAATTAACTTGGTTAGTACCAGAATCTAATGAAAAAGAAATGGAATCATTAATTCTTAAATTAGAGAAACATAGTAATTATAAAACTTTTTCACCATCAGAATCAGAAACTTTATGTTATGTTTTGCGAGGAAAGTGTAAACTGAAACTTGGTGAAGAGGAATTTATTGCTTCAGAAAAAGAATCATTTTATTTTTTAGCTACTTCAGAGCATAGGTTGTCAAATCCATTTGATCAAGAATGTGAAATTTTGATAGTAGCAACTAATTCGTATTTATAAGGAGAAAAAAATGACAAATATTGTTGAATTTAAAGATGTATCAATGTCGTTTGGTAATAATAAAGTTTTAAAAAATATTGATTTAATCAAATTTGCAGATAAAATTTAATAAAATATCAGCAAAAAATTTAAGGGGAATTTATGCTTTTGACAAAAGCAAGCGAATACGCGCTGCTTTCACTGATTTATATAGCGCAAAAAGACGCTCCTTCGGACGTCGATACGATGTCGGGCGAGCTTGATATATCAAAAAGCTTTTTGGCTAAAATTTTACAAAATTTGGCCAGAGAGGGCATTTTGGTTTCATTTAAGGGAGCAAACGGCGGATTCATGCTCGCGCAAAAGCCTGAAGAAATCAGCATAAAAAGGATAATAGAAAGCGCTGAAAAGCGTAAAATGGCGGTATTTGAGTGCTCTATCTCGGCCGATAGTTGCGCCTCCAGCAAGGGCGGAATGTGTCAAATTTGGCCGATGTTTAGCGCGCTGCAGTCTAAAATAGACGATTTTTTAGATACAATTACGTTAGCAAATATAATCAAGAAGTAAATTTTGGCAAAACAAAAGCGCAATATCCTAACTCTGGTCGCACCGTTTTTAGAGCCCATCGTAAGGTTTAAGGGGCTCACGATCGTCGGCGTCATAATCGCCATCCTAGCGATCATCATAGTGCCGCTTCCTAGCGCGGTTTTGGACTTTTTTCTTGCGCTTTCCATCTCTATCTCGGTGCTCATCATCTTGATCGCCGTTTACGTGCCAAAGCCTACCGACCTTAGCACCTTTCCGACGCTCATTCTCATCATCACGCTTTTTAGACTCTCGCTAAACATAGCCACCACGCGTATGATTTTGAGCGAAGGACACAACGGTCCCGATGCCGTGAGCGAGATAATCTCAAGCTTCGGACAGTTCGTCGTAGGCGGCAACTACGTCATCGGCGTGATCGTATTTACGATCCTAGTTCTTATAAATTTTATGGTCGTTACAAAAGGCTCGACGCGCGTGAGCGAGGTGCAGGCGAGATTTACGCTAGATGCGATGCCGGGCAAGCAAATGGCGATAGACGCCGACCTAAACGCCGGTCTAATCGACGAAAAGACCGCCAGAGAGCGCCGCGAAGCCATCATCGGCGAGGCGAATTTTTACGGAGCGATGGACGGTTCGTCTAAATTTATCAAAGGCGATGCTGTCGCTGGCATCATCATCACGATCATAAACATCGTCGGCGGCTTTCTCATCGGCTCGTTTCAGTACGGCTTAGACATGGCTACCTCGGCGCAAAACTACACTATCCTAACTATCGGCGACGGTCTAGTGAGCCAGATACCTGGCCTCATCACTTCGACGGCCACGGCGATCATCATCACGCGCGCTAGCAAGGATGATGAAAATTTCGCTGAAGGCTCGCTAACGCAGTTGCTGGGCGAATACAAAACGCTTCTAATAGTCGGCTTTATACTATTTATCTTTGCTCTAGTTCCCGGGCTTCCGACGCTATCTCTAGGCTTTATCTCGCTTTTGTTTTTAAGTATGGGCTATATAATGAAAGAGGTAAAAGAGGGCAAGATAAATTTGACATCCAAAGCTCAAAGCATGGGCTCCGCTCAAGGCGAAGAAGAGGGGCAGGCCGCACCAAAACCTCCTAAAAAAAGCGAAGAAGAGATCGCCCGCGAAGAGGAAGCTAAGATAAACGATATCTTAAAGCTTGAAATTTTAGAGCTTGATCTAGGATACGGTCTGCTAAAGATAGCCGAGACCGATCTCATCGAGCGTATACGAGCGATGCGCAGAAATATCGCGGCACAGCTGGGTTTTTTGATGCCAAAGATCCGTATCCGCGATAACCTCCAGCTACCGCCAA
>NZ_CALINL010000061.1 GCF_938045225.1 uncultured Campylobacter sp. | reverse complement strand
CCTGCCATACTTTGGCTTCTCAACTGATACTACAAGAAGGACAGGACTTTTGCCACCAGAGCTTGGATATGGCAAGTCAGAGGGCTTTTACTATAAGCAGCCAGTCTATTTTGCACCTTATAATGAGTGGGATCTGGAGTTTGATCCGCAGATAAGGACAAACAGGGGCGCTGGAATTTACGGTGCTTTTAGATTTACTGATTCGCCTGATTCAAGAGGTGAGATTAGCTTTGGTTCATTTACTGATAAAAACAGCTACCGAGCCAAGCAAAAAAGCGAGACTTCAAACAGAGCTGAGCTAAAAAACAAAACTCACAAAGGTGTCGGGCTAAAATATGAAAGAGATAAACTCATAAAATACCTTAGCGAGGCAGATCTGCAAGAGGGCATGTGGATAGATGCAACCAAGCTAAATGATATAGACTATCTAAATTTAAAGGGCAGAGATGATGACTACGACTCGCTTGTCACCTCTAAATTTAACTACTTCATAGCAAATGACGATCACTACTTTGGCGCCTATGCGAAATACTACATAGATACCGAAAAGATCGGCTCAAAAAACGAAAACAAAGATACGCTTCAAGAGTATCCGAGCTTTCAGTATCATAAATTTACCGATAGTTTTATCCTGCCGAACGTGCTTTATTCTGTCGATCTCCACTCGCATAACTACACGAGAAAAATCGGCGTAAAAGCGACGCAGTACGAATTTAACCTACCGGTTTCATTTCATCTACCTTTAGCGGACGATTATCTGAAATTCTCGTATTATCACTATTTATACGCTACCCACGTGGACTATGCAAAGAAAATGTACCGTCCGACCGGAGACGAGGATAGGAGCGCAAACTATATAGAAAACTATCATAAATTTTCTCTCCAGACAGATCTAGCTAAGGCTTACGAGAGCTTCTATCATAGTTTAAATCTGGGTGTGGATTACGTAGTTAAAGCTTATAATGAAGGTGACCTACCAGATAGATATGAGACAGCCGAAGACGATGGCAACGTATACGTCTATGACATGCTCGGACGAAAATATCAGAGCTTTATCAATCCTCAGCACACTAGAGACGAGGTTTCAGCTAGAGCTACGCAGTATTTTTTTAACGAAGACGGAAGAAAATTTTTACGCCATACGATTTCGCAGGGTTATTACACCAAAGAGAACAAGCGTTCAAATTTGAAAAATATCATCGGCTGGTATCCGCTACCGAATTTGTCTTTTTACAACAGGCTTGAGTACTCTTATGACAATAAATACTTTGAAAAAGTTCAAAGCGGCGCGAGCTATACGCACGATAAATTCGGCGCTAGCCTCTGGCACACGATGCAAAGAAAAAATGCGCAGGAAAAGCAAAACTATCTGCACCTAAACGGCTACGTCGAGCTTCCGCATAACTACAGGCTATTTAGCGGTACTCAGTATGACCTTGAGCGCGACTATAACAAGCAGTGGCAGCTAGGCGTTTCTCACCGCAGAAAGTGCTGGAACTACACGTTTGTCTACGAAGAGGAGCTTGAACCGACTACGACTACCAGCGGAACGGCCGCCAAAAAATCAAGAGGCGTTTACTTCTTTATAAATTTCTATCCGATGGGTGGCGTGCATTACGACTTTTCGGTAGGACAGACGACGCAAGGTAGCTGATGAGCGATTACCGGGAACTTATGTTTGAAAACCAGCTCGAAGCAGCTGAAAAGTTGCTCGAAATTTTGCCCAAGAAGGAGTTGGTTGCAGGCGAATATCTGATAATATGTAGTTCTATAGACTCTGTTATCATGGTCGATAGCGTGGCTCGCGGGCTAAATTTGAGCTACGAGATTTTATTCTGCGAGCACATTTTTGCGCCGAATAACCCCGAGTGCGAAATCGCGATGGTTAGCGAAAAGGACGACGTGGTGCTAAACGATGAGCTGATTAAGAGCTTTGGTATTAGTTACGATTTCGTTTACGGTGAGGCCGACCGTAAATACGACGAAAAAATCCTAAAAAACGTATATAAATTTAGAAAAGGAAATTTAATCGGTGATCTAAAGGATAGAAATATCCTGCTCGTCGATGAGGGCTGCGAGACGGGTCTTACGGCGCTAACCTGCCTAAAAACGCTCATGCGCGAACGGGTAAAATCAGTCACCTATGCCACGCCGCTCATCGCTACCGACGTCGCCGCAGCTATCGCGCCGCTAGTGGATGAAATTTACGCCGTGCACAAGATCGCAAATTTTATCGAGGTGGATTTTTACTACGAAAACAAAATCGAACCAAAACCGGAAACCGTGCTTTCCATATTAGAGGAGAGTCCGTTTTATATACCATTACAAAAACAAGGAGATGTTAGGGCATGCAGTATTCAATAGAAGTCAATAATCAAGTCGAAATTTACGATATAAACAAGGTCGCGAAACAAGCTAGCGGCGCGGTGCTCTTACGTGTCAAAAATACCGTCGTTTTAGCCACCGTCGCTCGCGAGGACACGCAAGTTAGTGAGGATTTTTTACCGCTAACGGTGCAATACATCGAAAAAACATACGCAGCGGGTAGGATTCCGGGCGGCTACGTAAAAAGAGAAACCAAGCCGGGGGATTTTGAGACGCTAACTTCGCGCATCATCGACCGTTCGCTTCGTCCGCTCTTTCCAAAAGGCTACGCGTATCCGACGCAAATCGTCGTTATGGTGCTATCTTGCGATCCGGAGGTTGATCTGCAAGTCGTTGGTCTAAACGCTGCTTCGGTCGCGCTTTATCTTAGCGATATCCCGGTAAATGCGCCCGTTTGCGGCGTACGCGTGGGATATATAGATAATAAATTCGTAATCAACCCTAGCAACTCCGAGCTAAAAACTTCAGCGCTCGATCTTTACGTGGCAGGCGTTAAAGACGAACTTTTGATGATCGAGATGAGAAGTATCGCTACTGAAAAAGACGATATAATGCCTATCGCGCTAGATCCTATGATGGATCCAAATTTGGGCGGCGGCGTGATAGCGATGCAGGATATGAATGAATTTAGCGAAGATCTCATCGTAGAGGCGATCGCAGAAGCTGGCAAAGCTATACTTCGCGCCTCAAATGCTTATGAAGAAGCATTTAGTCAGCATAAAAAAGAAGACGCGCAGCTAGAGCTAAAGCCGGAGATCGAAAACGAGAGTGTCGCCGTCTATCTAAACGAATTTTACAAAAATGATGTAAAAGCCGCGATAAATCAGATGGCTAAAAGCGAGCGTGCTAGCGAACTAACCAAGATCGCTAAGCAAATTTTGACCGACGAAGTAGCTCAAAAAGAGGGCTGGGAGGAGGAGGTCGTCTCTAACGTCCTAGCTAAATTTAAGAAAAAAATCGTCCGCGAGCAGATCATAAACGAGGGCGTTCGAGCCGACGGCAGGGCGCTTAAAGAGGTCCGCCCGATCAGCATCGAGACGAATATCCTACCAAACGCTCACGGCAGCTGCCTCTTTACTCGCGGCCAGACGCAAGCTCTCGTGGTGGCGACTCTAGGAACCGACGGCGATGCGCAGATGTATGATATGCTAACGGAAAAAGGCGCCGTGACGGATAAATTTATGTTTAACTACAACTTTCCGGGCTTTAGCGTCGGCGAGGCTAGTCCGCTAAAGGCTCCGGGTAGACGCGAGCTGGGTCACGGCAACCTCGCTAAACGCGCGCTTGCGCCAAGCATCGACATAAATTCGCCTTATACCATTAGACTTGTTTCTGAAATTTTAGAAAGTAACGGCTCAAGCTCGATGGCCAGCGTTTGCGGCGGCTCTTTAGCGCTGAGAGCTGCCGGCGTCGATACGCCAAAACTAGTAGCTGGCGTTGCGATGGGGTTAATTTTTGAGGGCGATAAGCACGCCGTACTAACCGACATCATGGGGCTAGAGGATCACGACGGCGACATGGACTTTAAAGTCGCTGGTAGCAAAGACGGCATAACCGCGCTTCAGATGGATATAAAACTGGGCGGCATCAGCCTTGACGTGCTAAAAGAGGCGCTTTTGCAGGCACGCGAGGGCAGGCTGCATATATTAAATTTGATGGAAAAAGCAAATGAAAATATCTCGGTAAACGAAGATATATTGCCTAAACTAGAGCTTTTTAGCGTCGATCCGGGCAAGATCGTGGACATCATCGGGCAAGCCGGCAAAACGATAAAAGAGATCATCGAAAAATTTGACGTCGCCATCGACCTAGACCGCGAAAAAGGCGAGGTAAAGATCGCCGGCGCGCAAAAATCAAGCGTAGATGCGGCTAAAGACTACATAATACAAATCGTCTCAAAAGACGGCGGCAAGGGCTTTGGCGGTAGAAGAGGCGGCAGAGACGGCAAGCCACAAAAGACGCCTGAGTTTAATATCGGAGACGAATTTGAGGGCGAGGTAAAAAGCGTGGTAGAATTTGGCGCCTTTATCGGGCTTCCTGGCGGCGTGGACGGACTTTTGCATATCTCAAAAATCAAAACGCCTCTAAAAGCCGGCGATAAGGTCAAAGTAAAAATCAGCGAGCAAAAAGGGCACAAAATTTCCCTTTCTCTAGCGCAATAAATTTAAAGGAGAACCGATGCAGTATAAAAAAATATTTTTCCCAATCGGCGCGGGCGACGACGTAAAAGAGCGTATCAGAGGGGCTTTGCTGGTCGCTAAGCATTTTAATAGCCACATCGAGATTTTGGCTTGCCAGCTAGATCCAGGCGTTGTTTATAATATGAAAATGACGCTTAGGGGCGGAGTTCTTTACGATGAGTTTTTAAAGGCGGCGAAAGCTGAGCTTGGCGTCGAACACGAACGCAATGAGACTATTTTTCATAAACTTTGCGAAGAGCTTGATGTTCAGGTTAGCGACGAGCCGATCGAAGGCAAGACGACGGCTAAATTTACCACAAAAAGCGGCAAGCGAAGCGTAGTGGTCGAACAGGAGTCTAAATTTTGCGATATGGTAGTTGCCGCAGTACCGCTTGACGGTAAGATCACCGGCACTTTTGAAGCAGCGGTGCTAAAAAGCGGCAAAACGGCTATCACGATACCAAGGCGCATAACGAGCTTTAAGGCCGACAATATCCTAGTTAGCTGGAACGGCTCGACGCAAAACTCTCGCGCCGTGAGCAGCTCGATCGAGCTGCTAAAAAAAGCTAAAAAAGTGCATTGTATCACTTGCATGCCGCACTCTGGCGACGGTAGCGCAGAGGAAAATCTAAAAAAGCTAGAAGAGTACCTAAAACTGCACGACATACAGGCGACTTACGAGGTCGTTAGCACGACTTCGGTACCGGGCGAGGCATTGCTGCGAAGCGCTAAAGAGGGCGGATTTGATCTGATCGTGGCGGGCAGATACGGCGAAAACGGCTTTTTGGAGATATTTTTGAGTGGTACTTCAAGATATTTCCTTAAAAATACGACGATACCGGTCTTTATGTAAGACAAAATTCGGAGCCGAATTTTTGAATTTGAAGTTTGGCTTCAACCCAAATTTAAGCAGCCGACCTTTTATAATGGGTCGGCTGTTTTTTTTGATTTTGTGACCGACTTCAGGCGCTTGCCGATTAAATTTGTGATTTTTATTTAGGCTCAACGGAACTTAATACAAATACAAGGAGCATTAAGTTACGATGAGTTCGATGAAAAATAAATATATAGTCCGTTCCCGAATTTCGGAAAAGAAATTTAGAGAAATTCTATGGTATTTCTCAGCCGATATAGAAGCCGTAAAAATAGCAGAATTTACTGATATCTCAGAAAAAGCAATCAACCTTGCGCTTGCGCTCTCTTTGAGAAAATAACCAAGAATATAATAGCTTTAATAGCCAATGAGCGTGAAAAAATAGGTAAGTTTTCAAGTGAAATATAAATAGACGAAAGCTACTTTTTACTTCGCTTAGCTCGTAACTGCAAACAGAGCGGAGCTAGGAGAGTAAGAGGCAAGAAGCGTAGAGGAGCTGGCGGAAAGCAACCGGTATTCGGTATGCTTAAAAGAGACGGCAAGGTCTATACCCAGATAGTTAAAAAACTGCTCTGTTAGTGAGCTAAGACCTATTATTGCAATATAGCGTATACTATATACTTTGATTGCTGGAAAGCCTATGATGGCTTGGTTGATTATGGAGCCAAAGCTCACTACAGAGTGAAGCACTCTAAAAATGAATTCGCTAACGGTAAAAAACCACATAAACGGTATTGAAAACTTTTGGCTACGGCTTGCGTTGCTACTGCGAGCAGGCGGTGATATGCTAAACATAGATTATTTAAATTTAAAGGGATCTTCTCAAGCGTAGCGACGGTAGCGACCAAAGGGAAGCTAAAAGAAAAGAGAATTTCTTACTTCATCTTAAAGAGTGTGAATTTAGATATAATACTGAAACTACACAGGAAAACTTATATTATAAACTATTGAAATTGGTAAGAGGTCTTATAAGCGGCAAGACGAAGTCGCATCTAAAAATCCGCTTAAGTTCCGTTGGGTAAAATAAAATTATGAAAGTATTTTTGTCAGTCATGCTTGATTTTATCTTTTGCTGTGTTGTGATATTTGTCATCAGTGTAGGCGGTCATCAGAAGGGAAAACGTAAAGGTTTAAGTATAGATAAGTATTAAAATGTATTTAAGTAGAGTGTACAAACATTAAATGACATATGAATACCTGAAAACTAGTTTTTTTGTTTGTCTTTGGAATTTGACAAGATAGCTTAAAAAATTTTTTTGTTGAAAGCAATAAGTATTATGGTGCGACCTGCGAGATTTGAACTCGCACACCCTTCGGCACTACCACCTCAAAGTAGCGTGTCTACCGTTCCACCAAGGTCGCACATGGATTAAAAGAACAAAGAGCGGGATGAGCCCGCCCGAGATTATAACATTGGGTTTGCGTAAAGAACGATTAGTGCGATAACTAGTGCGTAGATAACTTGCGCTTCGATCATCGCAAGAGCAACGAACATCGTCGTAGTTAGCTTGCTGCCCACGCCTGGATTTCTAGCTGTGCCTGAGATTGTCGCAGATGCGGTATTTCCCATACCGATAGCGCCGCCAAGAGCCGCTAGGCCTAGGCCAACTGCTGCTGCAAGAACAGAGTAAGATTTTAGCATTTCGCCGCCGTCCGCAAACGCGAAGCTGGCAAAAGCCATCATTAAGAAAACAACTTTTTTCATAAAGTCTCCTTGTAAATTTAAGCCATTTCGGATCAGACCCCTACTTTGAAGCTTTGAGAGCGCATTTTATAAAAATTTAGCTTTGAGTTACTTAAAACCGAGAAAAATTTTCATAAATTTTCCGTTCGTCAAATTTATCCACGTACAGTGCTACAAATTTACAAAAAATTTCAGCGATGTTTCGTTTTTCCACGAATTTATTTAAAAATTAGAATTTTAAAAGCTTTTTTATGCTAGCCTCGCTTCTGAAATTTTAAATACTAAGGTTAAATTTGGCGCAGGATAAATTTTCTAAAATCGGCTTTATCTTAGCCGTCGCGGGCTCTGCGGTGGGTCTTGGAAATGCGTGGAAATTCCCGTATCTAGTCGGTCAAAACGGCGGTTCGGCCTTCGTGCTTTTGTATCTTTTTATGACGTTTTTTATCGGGCTTGCGATATTTTTCGGCGAGATAGCTATCGGTAAGCTTTCCGAATCCGACCCTGTAAATGCCTTTAAAAAACTTGCCCCAAAGCGCAAAGAAGCGTGGAAATTTGCAGGTTTTACTATGATAGGCGCGATCATCATCGCCTCTTTTTACACGGTCATCATCGGATGGATACTAAAATACGCAGTTATGGTAATAACCGAGCTGCCAAAGGATGTTGAGGCTTCCGAGAAAATTTTCGGCAGTTTTTACGCTAACGACGCCGCGTCTCAAATTTTTTACTTCACGATCGTATTTTTTCTATGTATTTTTATCGTTTCAAAAGGCATAAAAAGCGGCATCGAGCGCGTAAACGTCTGGATGATGCCTTCGCTTCTTATTTTACTTATCATCATGCTTAGCTA
>NZ_CALINL010000060.1 GCF_938045225.1 uncultured Campylobacter sp. | reverse complement strand
GGCGATTTGCCGTGCCATTGATGCCAGTTGCTGCCCCACAAAGACACCAGCGAAACGCCACTCTTGAAGTAGAGGTAAACATAAACGGGCTTAAACAAAGCTCAAACACGATGATAGGAATGAGCGAAAATTTCTCTAAAATTTCTGGCGACGTGATGCGCGTTTTGAGCGATTTTCAAGGCACTATCGCAAGCGTGAACGAAAACACGCAAAACATCCTAAATCAAGCCCTAAACGTTACTAATGAAGTAAACGTCAGCAACGGCAAAATCGACCATATAAATATGAAACTAAACGGTTATAGGGCGGTATTGCAAGGCGAATTTGAAAGCGTGCCGGATGTCGGTCACTGCCGTTTTGCTAAGTGGTTTAATGAGAAAGTAAAAAATATCATCATAAATGACTCAAAAACCGTACAAGATATCTCTCGCCATCACGAAAACGTGCATAACGGACTCGACAAAGCGATTAAAATTTTCTCAGATAACGGCAAAGATAATGCCGCGGGAGTGGAAATACTAAAAGACGTGGAAAACTCGAGCAAAGTAGGCTTTGAAACGCTTTTAGACGCGGTTAGAGCGGCTAGGAAATAATGAAATTTAACCGTCCTGGCAAAAGGTCGGCGGCGGTTAAATTTTAAAAAGATAAAATTTGCGGGTTTGACTATGTTTTTTGTTCTTGCTGATCGCTTAATATAAAAACTTGCCGAGCCGCTGTTATCGCTATCCGTGCGGCTTGCTGAGACGAATTTAAAATTCCCGTTTAAATTATAAGTGCAAATTTAATGTATGTTTCGCGGTGCGGTCAAATTTGGCAAATTTGATTTGTATCTAAAAATTTAGCGTCAAATTTGCAGTTTATCCTGTTTTTTATCGGCGCTGGATTTTTGGCGAATTTATCGCGTAAAATGCGGCTCCAATCCTCACTTCAATCTAAAATTTTGATTTTCTTCTGCGATTTTTTGAAGCTCGTCCAAGTTATTTTCGGCTTGTTTTAAGAGCTCGTCGAATTTAAACCCTAGCATAACGATACGGTAGAGTTCGGGCTTGTTTTTCTTCCAGTTATAAAGCGTTTTCGTATCTATATTTAAAATCCCCGCAATATCTCTTTTTGATAGATTATTTCCCATTTTTAGCCTTTTTATCGGGAATTTTCGAGAAAATAGGCTGACTTATCAACTAAGGAATAATTACTTTATATTTAGACTTTATAAGGATTTATTCCTTAAATTTAATATCTCTTAAGGCTCGTTTCGGTAGCATTCTTCAAATTTTAAATGAGGGGTAAAAATGGCGTACAAATTTGATGAGGATTTGGAGTTCTTGCGTGAGCTAAAAAGTAGCGATTTAAATGAGCTTGTTGATATTCTTAAAGGTAAAGATGGGGATGGAAGAATGACTGAAGAGCTGAGCGCTAAAGATGATTTTAAAAAATTTTATCCAGACCATCAAAGGTATATAGAGTTGATTTGTGAGGAGTTGCAACTTTTTGGCGGCAATACGATTGCAAATATGTTTAGAGGGCATGGTCTTTTATATAAAGAAATTTTATGCGACGTTTGCGATAAGTTAAAGGTTAATTATAATAAATCCCAAAATACTCAGATGATAGAACAGGGGTTATTTATGAAAATTTTATCGGACAGTCTAGATAAAATGAGCGAGGAGGATTTGAAAAATATTTCAAGCGATCTTGGACTAAAAACTACTAACTTTACGTCTCAAGCCGTTATGGGCGCTTTGCAAGTAGCAATTAAAGGAGGCGGATTTATGTCGTATAAAATAGCTCTCATCGTGGCCAATACTATCGCAAATATTATTTTGGGCAGAGGTCTTAGTTTGGCGGCGAATGCGACGCTTACAAGAACTATTAGCATATTTGCCGGACCTATAGGCTGGCTTATTACGGGTGTTTGGACTGCGGCAGATATAGCCGGTCCTGCATATAGAGTAACGATACCTGCGGTTATTCAAGTGGCTTTTTTGAGGCAGGTTTATTTGAATAGAGGTGAAGAATGTTGATGAAAATCTTTTCGACAATAGTTTGGAGTAAAAAAATTTGGGATTGGATCGAAGAGCAAGAAAGACTTGAAAGGCGTAGAAAACGCAATGCCGCAATAATCAGATGTGCAATTTACTCCGTCATTATCGGCGTTTTGTATTATTACGGCTTTACGGATAGCTTTTTTGAATGGATTTATAATTGGTGGAATGATTAAATTGAAACCAAAAACAGACGAACCGACCTAAATTAAAGGTTGGCTCGTCAGACAAAATTTACGCTCAAATTTCGAGCGTAAATTTAAAATTTAAAACGTGCTTTGCGGATCGGTTGCAGTATCCACCCAGCCGAGCTTTGCTCCGGCTAGCAGGTGAAAGTGCAGATGCATGACCTCTTGGCCGCCGTTTTCGCCGCAGTTTGTAACTAGGCGGTATCCGCTCTTATCCACGCCCATTAGCACCGCGACCTCTTGGATAAATTTCGTCATCTCGCCCATCAGCGCCCCGTCCATCTCCTGGAAATTTTCAAAGTGCTTTTTCGGGATGATCAAAATGTGAATCGGAGCCTTTGGATTTATGTCGTTAAAGGCTAGGAATTTATCGTTTTCTAGCACTTTGTTGCAAGGTATTTCGCCCGCTACGATTTTTTCGAATATCGTCATGATTTTCTCCTGGTTAAAATTTGGCTTAATTATAACAAGTAAAAGTTAAAATTTTCCGCTTTTTAGGCAGATTTTATCAAATTTTGACTACAATCTATCCTAAAATTTAGTAAAGGTAAAAACTTGCAAGAGTATAGAGAAAGTATCGCAAAATGCGGGAATTTGGCGGATTTAGACAAGATTCGCGTCGCGCTACTGGGCAAAAAGGGCGCGATCACGTCGGAGTTTGCTAAGCTTAAGGATATGGACGAAGCGGCCAAGAAGGAATTTGCGGCAAATTTAAACAAGCTAAGAGACGAATTTGAAGGGCTTTTAGCGGCTAAAAAAACCGAGCTTGAAAGCGGCGAGATAAAAGCCAAAATGAAGGCTGAGGCTATCGACATCACGCTATTTAACGAGCCAAGCGGTGCGGGCGCACTGCATCCCGTGATGGCTACGATGGATAAGATCATCGAGTACTTTATGATGCAAAATTTCTCGCTCGAGACGGGACCGCTGATAGAGGATGACTTCCACAACTTCGAGGCGCTAAATTTGCCTAAATACCACCCTGCGCGCGATATGCAAGATACGTTTTATTTTAAGGATTTTAGACTGCTTCGCACGCACACTAGCCCCGTGCAGGTGCGCACGATGATGAGCAAAAAGCCGCCGATTCGCATGATAGCGCCCGGAACGGTGTTTCGCCGAGATATGGATCTAACGCACACGCCGATGTTTCATCAGGTAGAAGGCCTCGTGGTCGAGGAGGGCGGCGCGGTGAGCTTTGCAAATTTAAAATCAATGCTTGAAAATTTCTTAAAATACATGTTCGGCGACGTTAAAGTGCGCTTTCGCCCTAGTTTTTTCCCGTTTACGGAGCCTAGCGCGGAGGTCGATATCAGCTGTATTTTCTGCCACGGCGAGGGATGTCGCGTATGCAAGCAAACGGGCTGGCTCGAGGTACTAGGATGCGGCGTGGTCGATCCAAACGTCTTTAAGGCCGTCGGTTACAAAAACGTGAGCGGATACGCATTTGGGCTTGGAGTCGAGAGATTTGCGATGCTGCTTCATCAAATTCCTGATTTGCGCTCGCTTTTCGAGGGAGATTTAAGATTATTGGAGCAGTTTAAATGATAATTTCAAGAAATTGGCTAAACGAATGGCTGGACATCTCAAGCGTAACGAGCGAAACGCTGTTAAAGACGTTAAATTCGATCGGACTTGAGGTCGATAGCTTTAAAGAGATCAGGGTACCTAAAAACATCGTCGTAGGCTACGTAAAAAGCAAGATAAAACACGAAAACGCCGAGAAACTAAGCGTTTGTCAAGTGGATGTGGGCGGCGAGACACTACAAATCGTCTGCGGCGCTAAAAACGTCGAGGCCGGACAGTTCGTACCGGTGGCGCTATCAGGCGCCGTTATGCCTAGCGGACTAGAGATAAAAAGGGCAAAACTACGCGGCGTCGAGTCAAACGGTATGATCTGCTCATCCGTCGAGCTAGGCCTCGTAAAAACAAACGACGGCATAATGCCGCTAGATGAAAGTATCGGCGAGCTAAAACTGGGTAAGGAAATTTGCGAATATCCGCTACTAAACGATGATATCATCGAGATCGAGCTAACGCCAAACCGCGGCGACTGCCTAAGCGTCTACGGCGTAGCAAGGGACCTGTCGGCTGCGCTTGATCTGCCGCTAAAAGACGCCGCCAGGTACGAAGAGGGCGAAAATTTACTCGGGATCGGGCGTATTTTAGCTATCCACGCCGAGGAAAATTTACAAAGCAGTTTTCAGTACCGCGCTTTTGAGATAAAAGAGTATTTTGATGAAAATTTGCTGATGAAGATCCGCTTGGCGTTGATCGAATGCGATAAACAAAATCGCATCGAGCGCCTGCTGGACTACGCTACGCACTCAACCGGCGTGCTTTTTAGCGCGTATGATTACGCCAAGCTCAAAAAGGACGACGAGCGCGCTGTTTTTGATCTGCAAAAGGGCGCAAATTTGGCGACTGAAATTTTAGCCGGCGGCGAGCTTTTGGGCGTTGGCGGCGTATATCAGACGGACGCGGCGAGGCTTGACGAAAACAGCAAACTAATCATAGTAGAGGCTAGCTACACCGATCCCCAAGTGATCGCGACCACCGTTTACGAGGATAAGCAAATGCCTAGGCAAGCGCAAGCTTATCGCTCGCTAAGAGGCAGCGAGCCAAACGTCGGTTTTGGAGCCGATTTTTTATTTAGACAGCTAGCCGCGCTAAAATCGGTAGCGCTTTATGCGGGCTCTCAGCAAAGCGTAATGACGCGCGAACCGAAGGTTGTGAGCTTTACGATGAGCGAAATGCAAAAAATGATCGGTCAAGAAGTCGCTCAAAACGACGTCGTAAGGATACTTAAAAAGCTTGGATTTAGCCTAACTTTTAACGCCGAAAAAGAGGGTGCGAATGCCAAAGTGCCGTTATTTCGCCACGATATCGTAAATGCGCAGGACGTGTGCGAGGAGATCGTACGAATGGTCGGTATCGACAATATCGCCTCAAAGCCGCTAAATTTCAGCGAAGCAAACCGCATAAACGATACTTTTGTAGGCTACAAAAATGCGCTAAATTTGCGTAAAAAAGCCGCTGCGGCCGGATTTTTCGAGAGCGTGCATTATGTATTTGACGACGCGAGCGAGCTAGCGGCGCTTGGTTTTGCTCCTTGCAAACCCGAGATAGCCAACCCGATAAATAGCGAGCTAAACACGCTAAGGCCGACGCTTGCAAATCACTTGCTAAAATCGGCCGAGCGAAACGTAAAAAATCAGCGAAAATCGGTCAAAATTTTTGAATTCGGCAGCGTATTTAGCCAGAGCGGAGAACAAAGTGAGAGATTTGGCTTCGTAGCTAGCGGACTGACAAAAGAACCTAGCCTGCTAAACGGCGCAAAGCCTTCCGATATCGACTTTTTGGGCTTTGCGACGGCCGTTAGAAACGCGATCGGCGAATTTGAGCTAAAAGCGTGCGACGACGTAAAATATCTAAGCGAATTTGAGCAAGCTAAAATTTATCAAAACGGCGTTTGCGTGGGCTATATCGGTCGCGTGGACGTGCGAGTCGAAGCCGCGCGCGACCTGCCGCGAACCTATCTTTGCGAGATAGAGTTTGAAAAGCTTAAATTTGATAGCGCGGTCGTCAAAGCCTACTCAAAATTCCCGGCTATCAGCAGAGACCTAAGTTTAATTGTGCCTAAAACCATGAAATTCGAAGCGATAAAAGAGTGTATAAATGCGCTAAAAATCGAGTGTCTAAAAGAATTTGCGCCAGTTGATATATATTCAGACGATAAGCTCGGAGACGACGTAAGTCTGAGCGTCAAATTTAACTTCCAAGATATACAAAAAACGCTTGAAGACGAGGAAGTGGCGGCGATAATGGATAAAATTTTGGACGCTTTAAAGCAAAATTTAAATATCGGACTAAGATGAAAGTTTACGCATTAAGAACGCCGATAAGCGCGAGCCTGGAAAACATCGCTGCCGATAAATCTATCTCGCATAGATGCGCGATATTTTCGCTTTTAAGCGATAAGCCAAGCTGCGTGAAAAACTATCTAAAGGCCGAGGATACGCTAAATACGCTAGAGATCGTAAAAAATTTAGGCGCGCGTATCGAGGAAAAAGATGGCGAGCTAATCATAACTCCGAGCGCAAATTTAAAAGAGCCTAGCGTTGTTTTAGAGTGTGGAAATTCGGGCACGGCTATGAGGCTTTTTATGGGCTTTTTGGCCGCTAGCGAGGGCTTTTTCGCGCTAAGCGGAGATGAGTTTTTAAACCGTCGTCCGATGGCGCGAGTGGCTAAACCGCTGATCAGCGTCGGAGCTAAGATAGACGGCGCAAATTGCGGAGATCACGCGCCTTTGGCTATCCGCGGCAAGAAGCTGGAGTATTTTAAATTTGATAGCAAAATCGCCTCCGCGCAGGTAAAATCGGCTCTGATTTTGGCGGGACTAAAGTCAAACGGCTGCGAGCTTAGCGAGCCTGAGCTTAGCCGCGATCACACCGAGCGCATGCTAACAGGTATGGGCGCTAGTTTGCAAATTTTACCGCACGGTGTCAAAGTGGAGCCGATGAACGCGCCGCTAAAACCGCTTGAAATTTGCGTTCCAAACGATCCTAGCTCGGCGTTTTTCTTTGCCGTAGCCGCTGCGATAATCCCGAATTCCCACATCGTACTAAAAAATATGCTGCTAAATAAAACGCGCGTGGAGGCCTTTAAAATTTTATCCAAAATGGGCGCGCAAGTAACGTTTAAAGAGATTTCGAACACATACGAAAGCATCGGCGAGATCGAGATAAAACATGCGCCACTAAAGGCCGTGGACGTGAGCGAAAATATCTCATGGCTGATCGATGAGGTGCCTGCGCTTGCCATCGCATTTGCAAATGCGCAGGGTACAAGCAGCGTAAGAAACGCAAAAGAGCTTCGCGTAAAAGAGAGCGACCGCATCGCGATCATGGTGCAAGGGTTGCGAAAATGCGGACTTGAAGTCGAAGAATTTGAAGACGGCTTTAGCGTGAAAGGCGGCGAGGCAAACTGTGCTATTATAGATAGCAATGGCGATCATCGTATCGCGATGAGCTTTGCGGTGCTTGGGCTAAAATGCGGAATGGTTATAGAAAAGAGCGAATTTATCGCGACTTCGTTTCCAAATTTTAGCGGGATTTTAAGACAACTGGGAGCTAGCGTTGAAGATTGAGCTTGCTAGTAGTTATGGATTTTGCTTTGGTGTAAAAAGGGCGATAAAGATAGCTGAAAACGCTGGAGATGCCGCAACTATCGGTCCGCTCATCCACAACAATGAAGAGATAAACAGGCTTGAGAAAAATTACAATGTAAAAACACTTGAGGGCATAGACGAGCTAAAAGATGAGAAAAATATAGGCATCTTACTACCTAGCTCAAGCATCGCAGCTATCGTAAATATGGCGCTTCTTGCCATGGGCAAAGTGAGCGTAAATTTAAACTACACACTAAATGAGACCTCGCTAAATCACGCTCTAAGAAAGGCAAATATAAACACAGTTATCACCTCTAGCAAATTTCTTGAAAAGCTCGCACTTAAGGGCTTTGATCTAAAAGATGCGATGAGCGGCAAGGCTAAATTTGCTGAAGATATCTCAGCTAGCGTCTCAAAAAAAGATAAATTTTTAGCGCTTTTAACCGCGTTTTTTGCTCCAGTTTGGCTTATTAAGCTTTGCTATTTTAAGCGTGTAAACTTAGAAGATACAGCTACTATTTTATTTAGTAGCGGCAGCGAAGGCGAGCCAAAAGGCATCGAGCTAAGCCACAAAACTTTACTT
>NZ_CALINL010000059.1 GCF_938045225.1 uncultured Campylobacter sp. | reverse complement strand
CATCATTAGGTCTTTCAACTTTTATATGCCCATCTTCTGATTTTATAGTTATATTTTTGTTAAATTATAGAGTTATTTTTATTATAAAAACTCAACAAAGTGATTTATTGATGCGGTTTGAATGCCAAATTTAAAATAATACTTAAAAAATAAAATATGTTGCTAAAATTAAGACAATAGGCTATAATACTTAATGGATTAATAAGATTAGTATAATAATAGATAAATAAATTTTATACAAGGAGATCGCTATGAAAAATTGGTTTTTGTCCTTTCTGTTGCGTTGCTTGCAGTATCCGCTCATGCGGAAAGCAGTACCGTAATCGCAGAGCAACTAAGATCGGCCGGCAAAACCGTAGAGTCTCTCGCCTACGATCAAGAGGGTTGCCTGAAAGAGAAAAGTTGGATATCTTGCGAGCGACTCGCGAAGCATTACGACAATACCTCCTGCGTACATCTTGCCTATATGTATTATTACGGTCAGGGCGTTGAGAAGGATTATAAAAAATCATTTAATCTATATGAAGGATTGTGCGATAGAGATATATACGATATGTGCCCTATCCTGAGCCATTTCTATACGGACGGCGTAGGCATGAAACAAGATATCAAAAAGGGTAAGGAAATTTTAGAAAAACTTTGCTACGATAAATATAAAGAAGGCTGCGCCAATCTAGCCGCGCTCTATGAAAGCGATCAATACGGCATGAAAGACGAGAAAAAAAACGACGGAACTCTACACTATCGCTTGCAAAGACGATCCAAAAAGTCCGTCGTGCGACAAGATAGGCGGCACGAGCAAGAGGCTTGAGTTTTTTTGTACCGAAAAAAAGCGCGGTTATAGTTGCGTTGAGCTGGCAGATACTTATTATAAAAACGATCCGGAAAAAAACTGTATTTTTACAACAAAGCTTGCGAATTCGGATTTGAACGTGCCTGCTATGAGATTAAAAATACCGCTAAACAAAAAGAAAATATAGAAAAACAGAAAAATTCTTGCGACGAAAAAAGAACGGATATGATTGTTTTCAGGCAGCAGGCTCCTATCAAAACGATCCGGAAAAATGCTGTATTTTTACGACAAGTCTTGCGAATATGGATATAGCGACGGATGTCTCGAAGCTATCAAATTTGTTCAAAAGGATAACAACATAGCAATGACGTATGCGTACAAGGCATGCGAGCTAAACGATCTCGCAACTTGCCGACAGATTAAGGGAGTCGCTAAGAACGCTTGCGACGGAGGCGATCAAGACGGCAGCAAGTGGCTAGATACAATAAAAAATCATAAATAAATTTAAATTTGAGCCGAGTTTAAATTTGCGCTCGGCTCAAATAAACTAAAAGATTGCGAAATTTTTAGTTAAATATGCGACTTTAATTTTCTACTAAAAAACGGTTTTAGTTTAAGCAAGACGCATAAAAGAAAGCAATCTAATAAAAAAGAATCAGGAACCGATAAAATTTTCTATAAGGAGAGTGTTTTATGGTTTGCAAATATTTTATTTTACCGTTTAAAATTCTTTTCGTTTTTACCGCTTTTTTCTCTAGGGAGGCGACCAAATGAATCCCACGCCAAATTTAAAAAAATTAACCCTACTTCACTCCAATGATTTGCACGGAGACTTTTTGGCCGAGCAAATAGACGACAAACTAGTAGGCGGCGTCTCTATGCTGTCCGGTTATATAAATCAAGTCCGTCAAACAGAAAAAAACGTCATCTACGCTATCGCCAGCGATATGTTTCGAGGCTCGATTATCGATTCAGAGTATAAAGGGATTTCTACGATCGAGATCATGAATGCTTTAGCGCCCGATATCGCTACGGTAGGTAATCATGAGCTGGATTACGGTATTCCGCATTTGCTTTTTATCGAAAAATGCGCCCAGTTTCCCATCATAAACGCAAATTTGTTTATCAAAACCAATCACGCCCGTCTATTTCCGCCTTGCTACATCATGGAGCTTGACGGCATGAAAATCCTTTTTATCGGTATCATTACCGATGCGGTTTTAGCACAGACCAAGCAAGACCACCTGATCGGTTCTTTCATCGGAATCGAAGAGGCGGCGCGAGAGGTCGGGCGAATCTGCAACACCCACAACCGAATCGATATCGATTTTACGGTTTTGCTAACTCACATCGGTTTTGAGGCTGATAAAGAGCTAGCCGCTATGTTGCGACCGGAATGGGGCGTCGATCTGATTATCGGAGGGCATTCTCATACCTTGATGGAGCAGCCTTGCGTCGTTAACGACATTTTGATCGCCCAAGCGGGCGTCGATGCCGACCAGATCGGGCGATTTGATATCGTAGTTAATACCGATACCAACAGCATCGCAAGCTATAAATGGCAGCGTATCCCTATAACCGACAAGTACTGCCCGGTCGATGAGCAAATAGAGAATTTGATTCGAAAATATAAGAGCGTAACCGATCAAAAATATACTCGCGTCATCACCCGTTTTAGCTGTCCGCTAACGCACCCGCAGCGCAACATCGAAACGGCTTTGAGAAATTTGTTTGCCGATATTTTCAAAAACAGCCTAGGCATAGATATTATGTTGCTTGGCTCAGGCAGTATTTGGGGCGAGAAGCTGGGGCCGATTGTAGAATACGGCGCTTTGGTCGAAATTTTCCCTTATGACGACGGCGTTTATATACTAAAAGTGGACGGGCGAACCTTTCGCCAAATTATGCGCTATCTACTGCGAGACGACGCCTTTTTGAGAACAACGGAATTTTATCAGTTATCGCAGGGGCTAAAACTCGCCTATTCGCGCTCCAACCGAGAAATCATTAGCCTAACTTATCGTGGAATAGAAATAGCAGATGACGATATTTTCACGATCGGTCTACAAAACTACCATTACTGTAATTTAGAAAGCTTTTTTGGCGTCAGTTTTGAGCACGTGAAAACTTTCGGTACTCCTAAGATGATTTCCACTTCTTGCTTAGATATTTTAGAAGAGTACTTAAGCACGCACAAAGCTATTCGGCAAGACGTAGAGAGGCGATTAACGATTTTGAATTAAAAGTATTTTTGGTCACCCATGCGACTTTTTAATATTTACCATACAACTGCGGCTATATTTCCGCCGCATTCAGCGATAAGCGCAAAAGAACCGTCAAATGACTACGAGCTTGATTGCGGCAAATAAAGCCCCAACACTTAATGTCTAGAAGCTTTTTACGATCAACCCGGCTCTTATCGCAATTTAGTTCAAGATAATTCTTCGCGTTTTTAATTTTTGTTTTGATTTTAAAGGCTTATATTTAAGGATACTTTTTGCTTTGAATTATGAAAAAACAGCGACGGTTTTAGCAAATATGCTCTTTCCAGACGGCATACAGATCGTGGTCTATGAGTAAAATTTAACAACTTAGATGATAACTAATAAATATGCAAATAATCGGTTTAACGGTACGCAGAGAACAACAAAAACGTAAAAAATATGCGCTTACGCTAGGTGCAGCACGCCAAGCTCGGAGAATCTTGATATCAGTACCGCTAAGTTTTCAGCAAATCCGAGACACGAGTTTAATAACCAGAACAAATACTAAAACGCCCCATGAGACATTATGTTATAGATTTAGACTATAAAATATTTTGCAAAGTTACAAATTTATGCTAAAATCGCCCGTTTTTAAATTTACCTAAAAGGGAAGAGATGAAAAAATATTTAGCCGAGTTTTTTGGCACATTTTGGTTGGTTTTTGGAGGTTGCGGCAGTGCAGTATTTGCAGCGGCTTTTCCGGAGCTTGGTATTGGCTTTGTAGGCGTTGCGTTTGCTTTTGGTCTTACAGTTCTTACGATGGCTTACGCAGTTGGTCACATCAGCGGCGGTCACTTCAATCCTGCTGTTTCGGTTGGCCTACTAGTTGGCGGAAGATTTGACAAAAAAGACTTCGTGCCTTACGTCATCGCACAAGTTATCGGAGCGATCGCAGCTGCTGCTGTGCTATATCTCATCGCTTCAGGCAAGGCTGGATTTGACGCTACTGCAAGCGGTTTTGCTAGCAACGGATACGGTGAGCACTCACCAAATGGCTACAGCCTAGTTTCAGCGCTAGTTGCTGAGGTAGTTTTAACTGCATTTTTCCTTATCATCATCTTAGGTGCGACTGATGAGCGTGCACCAAAAGGCTTTGCACCGATCGCTATTGGCCTTGGTTTGACACTTATCCACCTTATCTCGATACCTATCACAAACACATCAGTTAACCCAGCTCGTTCAACTGGCGTTGCGATATTTCAGGGCGGTTGGGCATTAGAGCAGCTTTGGCTTTTCTGGGTTGCACCTATCGTTGGAGCTATCATAGGAGCTATCATCTATAAAGTTATGGGCTGCACATGCGGCTGCAAAAGCGCAAAATAATTAAATTTATACTTCAAGGGCGTCTTCGCCCTTTCTATTTTCATAAAATTTTTAAAATTAAGATCAGTTAAGCGAATATAATAATCTATTTAACATATTACCGTTATTACATCTAACTTCTACTTCGCTATCCCTCTAGCTTCGTCTTAACAAACAGTAAGCGCATCGCAATTAAATTATTCTTTGAGTTCTTTGTGTCACTATAACCTCGTCTCCGCAATCCAACAAACCATCGTAAGCCTTCTGGTAATCATAATAGATAGCGAGTCATTAAAGTCGCTACATCTAGGCGACATCGGCATCAATTCATTTGCAAAATAGTTTTAGGCTATATAAACAAACTTGAACGTCGCACTTTAGTATGCCGTTTTACTAGCAACCGCAAGCCAAGAAATGTTATAAAGTAGTAGGTTTTTAACCAAGTAGGCACACGAGCCAGAAATCTATTCTAAAATTAAATATTTTATCATGCACGCCGGCCATAAAATTCTGATATTTTTGGTTATTTTATCGATTTTTTATGAAATTTTAATAAACTCCGCTATTTTTACCACTTCCATATCGAGCTAAAAACACTATAAAATTTCTCTAAATTTATTTTTCGGAATTTTTAAACGGACTATATATGTTTATTTTTTATCTCTACGCTTGTGATTTTTAAGAACATCGACAAGATCGTGATTTTTGTGTTTATACCTACCTTCAACGAAAAGCTCCTTTGGAGGTTTTTATATCGCATTCGGGCAAATTTACCCGCGCCTACCTACACTCCAGCTTCGTTATCGTCTGGGTATTAGCAAAGTACGACGGATAGGGCATCGAGAGACTAAAATTTCGTATTTGTTTAGGCGCGATATTTTTAGCGACGCTAGCGGTGATCTCCGCGACGTTTGAGCGCTCGTCGCCTCGCGAAAATAGCGATAGTCCGCTAGGCTTAAAGATAGAGCCCGCGATCGTCTCCTTGCTCACGGGGTTGTTGATGAGTTTGACGGTCAGATCGCAGTTTGCGATGCTAAACTCCCCCGTATTTCGCAGCGAGCCCTTAAACACGATGGTCTCATTTCTTAGCACGCGGTGGCCGGAAAACTCCGTCAGCACGGCCTTTTTGGTGTATTTATCCACGATCATCATGAAAAAATATCCAAGCGTCAGCGTCGCTATTACGTTTATCGCGATGTAAATTTTAAAAAACTTCGGATTTTTCTCGCTGCGGGCGATCAGCGCGAAAAGCACAGAAAGTAGCGCCAAAACTGCAAGCGCGATGAGGTGAAATACGTTAAAATACCCTTCCATCAAAAGCACTCCGAGCTTGTCGTGATATTGTAGTCCTGTGCGCGAAAGTTATTTACCGCGTGCGTGATCTCGCGCGTCGCGTTTACGTCTAGCGCGTCTTTTAGCACGATATTTTCCCTCAAAAACGGCTTTAGCTCGTTTGCGTATCGGCGCAGCGTATTGCCCGAGTTTTTGTAAAAGCTAAGACCGATTTCGCAGTAGTTAAACGGCTTTTTCGAGAGATTTGTTAGGCGCAGATCCACAAGCAGCGTATTTGAGTACTCAAGCTGCTTAGTTGAGACTAGCTCGAGCGAGCGAGTTCGCAGATTTTCGTCTAAAAGCTTAGGCATAAAATACGCCCCACACCCAAGCCCAGCGATAGTGACGATCATCAGCGCAAAGCCCGCAAAAAAGGACTTTGACGCGACGTAAATGCAAAGCGAAACGAGCGCTAAAAAGGTCAAAAACATCCAGATATAGGCGGCAAAATCCACCCAGCCAAGGTGCGTCAGATAGAAATTTAAGCCTTGTTTTAGTTCGTTTATCATCTTGCCTCTTTGCTTCGTTTGCCTTGCGGCGAGCCAAATTTAACATCCTCTTGCACAAAGCGTGCCAAATTTGACCACTCTAGCCTTTTCGCGAGTTTTTTTCCTCTATGCCGCTTAGTCCAAAACGGCGTGCAAGCTCGGCCTTGACGCGGTCGGGGTGCACTCCGTGTAGCGCTAGCGCCACTAGCGAGTGAAAGCATAGATCGGCCGCCTCGTAGATGATCTCCTCGGTCGGCGTTTTTGGCTTTTGGCTTTGATGCGCCGCGGTTTGGCTGTTTTGGTTTGCGGCGTTTTCGTTTGAAATTTTAGCAAAATTTTCGTTTTGGGTTAAATTTGACGAAATTTGACCGCCGCTTACGGCAGAGTTAAACTGCGCAGTTTCATTTTTCCGCGCCGTGGCGTCCTTGCACGCCATCACTAGCTCCGTAGCCTCCTCGCCGACTTTTTTTAGGATCGCGTTTTCGCCCTTTTTAAACAAGCTCGCGACGTACGAGGTCTGCGGATCGGCGTTTAGCTTGCGGTCTAATATCGCGTGATAAACCTCGTCGATTATGCCGTAGATCGGCCTTTTGGCTTGGTTTAAATTTTGCTCGTCGGCACCGGTTAAATTTGACTCGCCACCGTCTCCCGAAATCTTTCTAAAAAAGCATGATTTTGCGCCCGTGTGGCAGGCTACGCCGCCGTTTTGAACGACTTTGAGCAGTATAGTGTCGTTGTCGCAGTCTAGGAAAATCTCATCTATAGCCTGCGTATTTCCGCTCTCCTCGCCCTTTTTCCAGATGCGGTTTTTCGTGCGTGAAAAATAGTGCGCAAAGCCCGTTTTTAGGCTCAAATTTAACGCCTCTTCGTTCATATAAGCAAGCATCAAAACCTCGCCGCTCAAGCTTTCTTGCACGATGGCGGGCAAAAGGCCGCCTACTTTTTCCCAGTCTATTTTCATTTTTATTTCCTTTTTGGCCGCGGATTTGGCTTGGCGCGCGGGTAATTTCGAGCGGCATAAAAAATATCGCCGCTCGTTTAAATTTAGCAAATTTTAAAGCCTAAATTTGCTTCAAATTTGAGCTAGAAAGGCGAAATTTTGCAGAAATATTTACTTTGCAAAACGCTATGCCTGCTTTTGAATGATTTTGGAGTTACTCAGGTAAATTTAGCGGCAGTTCGGACTTTGCTTGCGATTACAAACGGCAACGAAGCAAAGCCATCCAAGCTAAATTTAGCCGACCCCGAAAAGCGCTCGCCCGCAAAGCGCAAAAAGGCGAGCCGCTTCAAGCAAAAGTTATTGCGTTATCGCGCTTTGCTTCTCTTTGTCCTTCGTATCCACCCAGATATTCGGCACTGCTCCGCCGGGCGTTAAAAATATCTTCGCGTCGTTGTTTTCACGTAGCGCCTCGTTAAATTTACCCTGCGTCTCGATCTGCTTTAAATTTAGCAAATTGTGATCTAGGCTTTTTGCGACCTCTTTATTTGCGTAGGCTTGCGCATCAGCTTCGATCTTAGCCGCGTCCGCACGACCCTGAGCCTCGATGATAGCAGCCTTTGCCGTACCTTCTGCGAGGGCTGCTTTTTTAAGCGCCTCTTGATTTGCGCGCTCTACTTCGTATTTGGTTCGCTCGGCCTCTTGTTTAGCGATTTGTACGCGCTCGATCTGCTCCTTTACCTTTTCAGGTAGGATGATCTCGCGTAGTTGCACGGTTAGCAGCTCGACTGGTTTGTTTGGCTGAGCGTCGATATCCTTTCGGATACCCTCGTCGATAGCCGTGGCTAGGTCGTTTCGCTTCGTCGGTAGCTCCTCGGCAGTGTACTTACCCGCGATACTGCGCACGACGTCGCGTACGACGGGATCGACGATCTTGTTTTCCCAGCTAAGCCCCCAAGATGCGATCGTTTGAGGCGCGTTTTCTGGATTTAGGCGGTACTGCACGGTGATGTCGATGCTAACAGGCAAGTTTCTCGCATCCAAAACGGAGATCGAGTTTTTGCGGATGATGCCGGCTTGAGCCTGCGCGCCGTACTTTTGCGCCGCTTCGCCCATATCTTCGCCAGACGTGTAGTTGATGAGGCGCACGCGAGTATCGACTACGATGACCTTTTGCAAAAACGGGATAAAGAAATGCAGTCCCGGCTGCATCGGAGACGGGTCGTATTTACCCAAATTTGACTTGATGCCCACTTCGCCCGAGTTTATCGTGACGAAAGGCTGCGTGAGCGCGATCACGGCCACAAGCGCGATGATAACGTAGGCAAAGGCCGAAATTTTGCCAAATCCTTTAAAATCAGGCGTTTTAAAATTTACTTTCGGCCCCTTGCTCTCGCCGCCGTTATCGTCTCCGCCGCCGGAGCCTCGTTTTTTATTAAAATAATCATTCAAATCTGCTGGCATTTCGTTCCTTAAATGTAAGTTAGCATCGAGGCGTATTTTGGATTGCGTCCGTAAACTACGTCAAAATACGCGTCTTGTAGGCGTTTAGTTACCGCTCCGCGCTCGCCCGCACCGATAACGCGGTTGTCGATGTCGCTTATAGGGGTGACCTCAGCCGCCGTACCCGTGAAAAACGCCTCGTCCGCAGTGTATGCACGGTCGCGAGTGATGCGCTCTCTGCGCACTTCGATACCTAGGTCGCGAGCGATTTTGATGACGGTATCTTGCGTGATGCTAGCTAGGCTGCTGTCGTTTGGAGGAGTGATGAGCGCGCCGTCTTCCACGATGAAAAAGCACTCGCCCGGTCCCTCGGAGATGTAGCCCTCGCTATCAAGCAGCAACGCCTCGTCGTAGCCCGCTTCTTTGGCTTCGTAGTTTGCCATTTGCGAGCAGAGGTAGTTCGAGCTTGATTTCGCACGGCTCATTTGGCCACCGACGTTTAGTTTGGCAAAGCTCGAAATTTTCACGCGGATGCCCTTTTTTAGGCCCTCTTCGCCTAGATACGCACCCCACTCCCATGCCGCGATCGCGGTATTTACGGGAGCTTTAGTGTGAGCTAGACCCATCACGCCGTAGCCTAGATAAACGATCGGGCGCAGATAGACGTTTGATTTAAATTTATTTGCGCGAAGTAGCTCGACCTGCGCGTCTTCAAGCTCTTTTTGCGTGTATTTGACGTTTAGGATCGTCATTTTGGCTGATTTTAGCAGGCGCGCGGTGTGGTCGCTTAGGCGAAATATCGCTAAGCCCTTATCCGTCATATAGGCTCTTGTACCCTCAAATACGGCGTTTGCATAGTGAAGCGAGTGGGTTAAAACGTGGACTTTAGCGTCCTCCCATTTGACTAATTTTCCATCCATCCAGATAAATTCGGAAGGGTTCATTTGGCATCCTTTTTTATAAAATTTGCTGAGTGTAGCTAAAATTTCTTTAAAATTTTGTAATGTTTAAGATTTCGGTCTAAAATTTTGAGCTTGCGAGGCAAAATTTACCCCGACTTTAGAGCTCATCGGCTACGGCGTCTTCGATATTTTCGGCAAAAGGCAGCACGAGCGTCTTACGAGAGCCAAACGCGCTATGCCACAGGGCTTTTTTGATCGCTTCGTAAGGCGTATCGTAAATTTTGGCCAGCTCTTGCAGTAGCTCCTCGGCCTTATCGTCGCTTAAATTTTCGCGGCGGTAAAATAGCATTATCGTGGCTCCTATGCCGATAAACTCGAATCCAAATCGCTCATTCATCATTAAGATAAACGCATACGTCTGCTCGGGCTCAAAATCGTCCGCAAAATACCCCTGAATCATTCTCGCAAATACGTCCGTACTGCGCTCGCAAGGGCACAGATAAACGTCGATATCCTCGTCAAGCGCGTCGTAGTCGCGGGTATTTAGGTATTCTAAAGCCTTTAAGTTATCGGGATAGTTTAGGCTAAATTTACCGTAAAATTCGCTCACTTCAGCCTTATACTCGGGATCGTTTAGGATGTCCAGCATCAAACGAAACTCCGCAGCGGGAAAGTCGCGCGCATCCGGATTTTGCGCATTATACTCCTCCTCGTCCAGCATCTCGAAACTAGAGCTTGCGTGCATATTCGTGTATTCGCATTGCGGGGCGTTTTCGATGATAAAAAGCGGCTTAAATCCCGCATATTGTTCGCACAAGCGGTCATAGGCGATCGTGACGGCGTTCATATTTTGATGAGCGCGCAGGACGCCGTATTTTAGGGTAAAATTCGCTTCGCGCGTGTAGCGGGAATCTGGCTTTTCGAGCCTAAACGAAATAAGCTTTTCGGGGCGACAAATCGTGTAAAAAGCTAGCTTTAATTTTTCAAAAAACGACATATTTTTTCCTTTTTAAATAATTTAATTCTTTAGTTTAAAGGAGTAATTTAAGCCAAAAACGGCTTAAATCTCAAAATTCGGCTTCATATTTAAACATAGAGCGATAATGTCGCAAGCAAAGTAGATGGGCAAGGATAAAGGAGCTATATATAAGCGACTCTAGCCGGCGGCAAAATTTAAACGAAATAATAATTTCTTGTTTGGGGCCAAATTTGAAGCGTTGCTTGGATTTAAAAGCTAATTCCAAATTTGAGCGTAAGAAAAAAGGCGAAGCATCGCGAGATCATTTTTAACGTCGCTACGGTTTTTGTGGCCAAGGCTAGCTATACAGGTTGCCGCAAAGACCTCTGCTTGCAATTGCAAGTAAAACGAAGCAAAAATCTCAGAAAAGCGCTCGCGAGACGAGCCTATTTTTCTAAAATTATCCTAGTCGCAGCCGGATCCACGCACTCTTTATCTATTATAATTTCGCCTATCTCTTTTGCTCTTATCACGCCTGAGAGCGGGTTTTTCACGCTAGCTATGCCGCCTAAAATTTCCGCGTCCACGCTTGAGTACTCAAAGGCTAGCGTGGTATCTAGCGTTTGGCAGCCGCGCATCACGAGATTTTGCACGTAGCAAAGCCCCTGCAAGCTTTCTATCACGCAGTTTTCAAAGGTCACGTTTTTGCTGTTCCACGCGAGGTATTCGCCGCTGATGAAGCTATTTCGCACGGTCACGTTCTCGCAGTTCCAAAAGGCGTCTTTGCTAAGCAGTTTGCTATCCTCGACGAGCAGGTTTTTGCAGCCGTCAAAGCCGTAGTTCCCGTCCAAATTTAGCCCGTAAACGCGCAGGTTTTCGCAGTTCATCGCAAAATAATCGCCGCGCGCGCAGACGTTTTTTATCTCCACGTCCTCGCAGCTCCACAGCGTCTCCTCGGCCTGGGTCAAATTTACGTTTTCTAGCCTCACGTTTTGGCACCTGCGAAAGGATTTTGGCGCTTGGATTAGCGTGTCTTTAAAGCTCACGTCCTGCGCGTACCAGATGCCCGCGCGCGCCGTTTGCATCAAAAACCCATCCTCCACGGCGACGTTTTTCGTGTACCACAGCGGATATTTCCACTCGAAAGTGCAGTTTTTTAGGCGCAAATTTTGCCCGTGCTTTAGCGGCGACTCGCCTGCCGCAAACTCGCACCGCTCAAACTCCGCGTCCTTTGCGCCAAACATCGCGCGCTCGCCGATAAATTTTTGCTCGACAAATTTTTGCATATTTCGCCTCCGTCGTTTTTGTTGATTATATCGGTTTTACGACAACAAGGGTGTAAATTTTAAAAATCTGAGCGAAATTTATGAAGCAAACGGGTAAATTTAAGCAGCAGTAAAAATCCAAGCGTTTAGGCGTTGCTATTGTCTTTCGGAGTCCTATTTTCCCAAACGCTTGGCAGGAAAAGGTAAGATTTAGACTAGCGCAAAGGATGGAAACGCGAGCCTAAATTTTACCTTTTGCGGTCAAATTTGCCGTATCCGAGCGAGTGCCGGAGGGCGTCAAATTTGATCTAAATTTAAAGCCTGCGACCCATCAATTTGAGCGGGCAAATTTAACCGAGCCGCAAGCGCAAAAATCCAAATTTACCTAAAAGCGACCCCGAAGCGCACTGGCCGAGGCCGCTAAATTTTAAAATTTTACTTCTCAAACGCCTTTTCTACGCTAAACGGAAACGCCTGATAGCCCATCGCGTTAGTCATTTTGATTTCGATTGACGGCTCTTTCGCGCCCCATTCAAACTCGTTGATGTGAGGGCTAGGTACGCCGACCGGACGGCCTTTGGCGATATCAAACTGCATACCCGCGACCGCAGAGTAAACCATCACGCTATCTAGGTCGTCTTGATACTGCGCTAGCGAGGTAACCGAGCTGTACCACTCGCTGCCGCGCTGTTTGCCGTACTCCCAGACTTGCTCGACGGTTTTAGCTTTTTCGTCGATTTTATAAACGACCGCGCGGGAGTATTTCATACCCGCCATCGCAGGCTGCTCCATGCCGCGGGTGTCGCCGTTGTCAAAGACGGTTAGATAAACGACGCCCTTTTTAGACTTACTGTCGATGCGAAATGCCGTATGTTGCGTCCACTGCCAGTCAAATCCACCATTTTCGCTCTCGTAGCCGGGGCATTTTGAGTACTCGTCCTCGCAGACGATTTTTTTGCCGTCTTTATCTACGGGCTGTAGCAAGTAGCCCTTAAACTGATCCTTCCAGCCTTTGTGCGCGCCCATTATCCATTTGACTTTTTTGTCGCGGCCGATCTTGATGACGGCGTCTTGGTGGCGACTGGAGATGATGATGCTGTCGTCGCTTGGGTCGTAGTCCACGCTATTTACGTGCGCCCAGTTGCGTCCAGGGCCCGAGCCCACGATATCGCCCCATTTTTCGTTCGTATCCATCGCGGCTAGCTCGTCCGTGCTCGCGGTGTGGCCCGCCTTGCTAGCGTCGATGTTTAGGCACACGGCGCCCTGATCGAGCGTTTTTAGCACGATGTCGCGATACGGATCTAAAATTTCATATAATCTAAAATCATCCACGACGTTGCCGTCTCTATCGACCTCGACGATGACGTCGCGCACGGTGCGGACGTTTTTGCCGTCGGCGCGTTTATAGTTGGCGTTTGCCGCGCGGAGGAAGTAGTGGCCATTTTGCGCTACGTCCATAGAGTGCGAAAAGTCGTTGTAACCCGCAGGCAGCTCGCGGTTAAAGATTTCGCGTCCCATTATGTCGTATTTGGCATATCGCTGCCCGTAGCCCCACGTCATCGCGCCGTCGTCGTTTTGTTTAAAGCCCATCATGACGCCCGCGCTAAACGGCTGCTTGAGGTCGTAAATTTTACTAGGTTCTAGATACCAGCGCACTTCGCCTTTGGTGTCTAGCACGAAGTTATTTGGGCTGTAGTTCCACTCGATCGCGCCACCTGCGGGGTTGTTCCACACGACTTTAGTGCCCTTGCCGGTTTTATTTACGAAGTTATTTACGTAGTAGAGGCGGTTGGCAAATTTCGCGCTCGGAGCCTTCACGACTTCGATTTTATCAAACAGCGCGCCCTTTTGAGACGGCATACCCGAGCTCTCTAGATAAATCGCGGGAGCGTAAATTTTATAGGTTTCTTTTACGTGCTCGGTTTGACCCTTGTAAATTTTATCGTACTCGACCTCGACGGTGTTTTGATAGTCAGGGTAAAGTCCGAAAACAGGGATTCCGCCGTGCGTGCGAAGGTGTTTGTCGGCGACTTTATAGCTGATAACCTGGCCGCCCGGTTTTGGTACGATAGTGACTTTCGCGTTTGCTAGCGTGTAGCCGCCGTTTTTGATCACCGCCGTTAGAGGTGCGATGTCGTATGGGTTTACGACTACTTCGCCGATCTTGCCCGGGATGCCATAGTCGATGTGTGCGCCGCTAGGTCCGCCGATAGCCAGCGCGGCCGTGCTTAGACCGCCCAGTAGCGCCGCAGCTAGGGCGAGCGACGAGAGAGTTCTTTTCATCTTTTCTCCTATAATGATAAATCGTTTCATTGCCGTAATTTTAGTAAATCTTGCTAACGTGAAAATCACGCTATTATTATAAATAGCTTAAATACAAAAAATAATTCAAATTTTTATATTTTCTGCTAAAATTTAGCCTAAATTTTACGAATTTAATCTAAAATTTATCTTAGCGTGAGTTTTGCGGCGGCGAGAGGATATAAAATTAACTCAAACGAAATCATTTTAAGGAGCACTCCATGAACCTACTTTCTAAATTTAGCAAAGGCTTTCTAGCAGTCGCGATGTTTGGCACCCTTAGCGCAGCCGCGTTTACCGAGGGCGAGGACTA
>NZ_CALINL010000058.1 GCF_938045225.1 uncultured Campylobacter sp. | reverse complement strand
TTACTACTCTGATTACAGCGGTAAAAACTTAGTTCTTTATAGATACGATGTTGCGAGCGGCCAAAAAACTAAAATTTTAGATAGCAAGGGAGGTATGCTTATAGCCTCCGACGTTAGCCAAAACGGAGATAAAATTTTGCTAACTATGGCTCCGCAAGATCAGCCTGATATCTATATATACGATCTAAATTCAAAAAGACTATCTCAGGTAACTAACTATAGCGGCATAGACGTGAACGGCAACTTCGTTGACGGCGACAGACGCGTAGTTTTTGTTTCCGATAGACTTGGCTATCCTAATGTTTTCGCGCAAAATGTAGATGGAAGCGGTTTTGAGCAGTTGGTCTATCACGGCAAAAACAACAACTCCGTTAGTACCTATCAAAACTATATAGTGTACTCTAGTAGAGAAGACGGTAAGAGTAGCTTTGGAACGAGAGATTTTAACATATATATGATCTCTACGCAGACTGACTATATCAGACAGCTCACTGCAAGCGGTAAAAATTTATACCCTAGATTTTCTAGCGACGGACAAAGCGTAGTGTTTATCAAAGAGCTTGGCGGCCAGAGTTCTCTTGGTATAATTCGCGTAAATGAGAACAAAAGTTTCCAATTTCCATTAAAAATCGGTAAAATTCAGTCTATTGATTGGTAATATTTAGTAAATTTTATGATATAATCACGTTAAATTTCTATAAAAGGATGAAAATGAAAAAAGTAGTTTTAACTTCTGCTGCTATTGCAGCTTTATTGTTGAGCGGTTGTAGCTCTAAAAACCCTGAAGTTGATATGAGCGCTGACGCTAATCAAAATATGGGCGGTATGAACTCAAGCGATAACATGATGAGCGATAGCGAGAGATTGCAACAATTAATTTCAAGCATCGAAGGTCAAGTTCAAACTGTATACTTTGACTTTGACAAATTTAATATCAAAGGTGACATGCAGTCTGCTATCAACACAAACGCAGGCCTATTTAATCAATCAGAGGCTCAAGGTCTTTCTGTAAAAGTAGAGGGTAACTGCGACGAGTGGGGTACAGATGAGTACAACTATGCGCTTGGTCTAAAAAGAGCAAAAGCTGCTAAAGACGCTCTTGTAAAACAAGGCGTTTCTGCTGACAGAATCACTGTTGTAAGTTACGGCGAAAGCAACCCTGTTTGCACAGACAAAACAAAAGCTTGCGACGCTCAAAACAGACGTGCTGAATTCAAAGTTCTTCCATAATTAAATTTATGACGAATTTAAAAACTTTCGTGGCTCTTTTTATAGGAGCCACTCTTTCTTATTCCGCTTCCAATGAAATTTCGGTATTTGATGCTGGAAATTTAGATAGCTCTAGTCCCTACGGTTTGACCGATAATGAAAAAACCTTTCTAAAAAACAAGCAAAACGTAGAAAATCTAAGTAGAAATATGGGCGACGTCGAGTCAAATTTAAATGCCATACAAGAGCGCTTAGAAGGCTTGCAGAGCGTACTAGACGGACTAAACTCAAGAATGTCTAGAATAGAAAAAAGACTAAACGATATCGAAGGAAACGACGGAAATTCTACCGCAAAAAGTGATTTTGACGAGCTTAAAAAATACGTAGAAGAAAGCCGAAAAATACAAGAGGCCAACAACGCTAAAATCACCAAAGCCCTTAAGGATATGGGTGCTTTGATAGATAAGAGCAACGCTGCGCCTGCTACCACAAAAAAAAACGATGAAGACAAGCCGGTAGCTAGCAATAGCCCAGCCGCTGCTGAGCCACAAGCTCCAAAGATTGATTTTACTAAACAAAAAAATCAAGATGTAGCAAGCGAAGCTAAAAAGCTATTTGACGCAGGCAAGCTCGATGATGCAAAGGCTAGATACGAATATCTTTTAAGTAAAGATCATAAGCCTGCGATGGCGAATTTTTATCTCGGCGAGATAGCGTATCAGCAAAAAGCTTACAACAACGCCATAAAATACTACCAGCAAAGTATCCAGCTCTACGACAAGGCCGAGTATACACCAAAGCTTCTTTATCACACTGCTATTAGCTTTGATAAGATAAAAGACACGGCAAGTGCGAATAAATTTTACAAAGCACTAAAACTAGGCTATCCGGACAGCAAAGAAGCCAAAGCCGCACCTACTCGAAACTAAAACATTCTTTAATAAATTTAACGATATAATCACGTTATTTTCATAAATAGGAGAAGAACGTGAAAGAACAAGTTATAGCTATGTTTTATGAGCTAAAAGACGCAAAAACGGGCGAAATTTTAGAGTCCAATATGCAAGTGGGGCAAGAGATTTCCTTTTTAACAGGTCGCGGTCATATCATCGAGAAGCTAGAAGAAGAGGTTGCTAAACTAGAAAAGGGCGAAACAAAGGTTATCGTTATCCCGGCTGCACACGCTTGCGGAGAGTATGACTCTAGCGCGGTTCAGATGTTGCCTAAAGAGCAATTTGCGGGCATCGAGCTAAAAGAGGGCATGGAGCTTTTCGGTCAAGGCGAGCACGGCGAGAGCGTACGCGTGATAGTAAAATCTATCGGCGAGGACGACGTAACGGTTGATTTTAACCACCCTTACGCAGGCAAAGATTTGGAGTTTAAGGTTCAAATTTTCGACAAACGCGACGCTACAGAGGACGAGATAGCTACGGGTATGGTAGGCGGCGCACATACATGCGGATGCGGCGGACACGATCACGACCATCACCACGGCGAGGGCGGTTGCTGCGGAGGCCACGGCCATCATGAGCACAAAGAGGGTGGCTGCTGCGCTGGACACGGTCATCATCACGATGACGGCGGATGCGGTTGCCACTAAGAGTATCTAGATGAGAGCGGCGTTTATATTCCCGGGACAAGGCTCGCAAAGCATCGGTATGGGTAAGGAAATTTACGAAAATTTCCGCCCGGCCGCCGAGTTTTTGCAAAATGCAAACGATAGCCTAAAAATCGACTTTTCAAATCTACTCTTCAACGAAAACGACCTCATAAACAGGAGCGAATTTACTCAGCCTGCCATCGTTTTAAACTCGCTTATGTGCTATCTTGCTTTAAAGCAAAGCGTAAATTTAGAGCCAAGCTTCGCGCTCGGCCACTCTTTGGGCGAGTTTAGCGCGCTTGCGGTTAGCGGCGCATTTGATTTTACGGGTGCGCTTAGGATCGTAAATTTGCGCGGTAAATTTATGCAAGAGGACTGCGCGGGCAAAGACGTGACGATGAGCGTTATTTTGGGGCTTAGCGACGAGACGGTAGAGCAAATTTGCAAAAACGCGCAAGCGGACGGCTATCAAATTTACGCCGCGAACTACAACTGCGACGGTCAGATCGTGATCGCGGGGCTAAAAGGCGACATCGCCAAATTTGAGTCAGCGTTTAAAGAAGCGGGTGCTAAGCGCGTGCTGCCTCTAAATATGTCCGTCATCAGCCACTGCCCGCTTTTGAAAAATGCCAGCGAGAAGCTAACGGCACAGCTAGAGCCGGCATTAGCTGCCAAATTTGCCCCAGTCGTTTCAAACGCGTCGGCAAAAGCTTACGGCACGAAAGACGAAGCGCTAAATTTGCTAAAAACCCAGCTCATTAGCCCCGTTTTATACAAACAAAGCATCAAAAGCATCGAAAACGAGGTTGATATTTTTGTGGAGTTCGGCGGTAGCGTGCTAAAAGGCATCAACAAAAAAATCACCGAAAAGCCGACCTTTAGCGTCACCGATCTTAGCAGTCTTGAAGAGCTTTTAAAGGAGCTTAAATGATAGCGATCTTAGGCGCGATGCGCGAGGAGGTTGCTCCTCTACTTGAGCGCATCAAGGACTATAAAGAGGTTAAGCACGCAAATAACGTATTTTACCTCGCAAATTTCGGCGGCAAAGAGCTTGTGATCGCCTACTCAAAGATCGGCAAGGTAAACGCTGCTCTGACCGCAAGCGCGATGATCGAGAAATTTGGTGCCAAGAAACTGCTTTTTACCGGCGTCGCAGGCGCGCTAAATCCAAATTTAAAAATCGGCGATATGCTTTATGCGACTAGTCTGATGCAGCACGACGTCGATATTACGGCGTTTGGACACCCACACGGCTACGTGCCCGAGACTAGCATATTTATCAAAAGCGACGACGCTCTAAATGCGTTAGCCTCTAGCGTCGCGGCTGAAAAAGGCATCACGCTAAAAGGCGGCATCATCGCAACTGGCGATCAGTTTATCTGCGACAACGAGAAAAAAGAGTGGATCAAAAAGATATTTAATGCAAGTGCTACCGAGATGGAGGGTGCGAGTGTTGCGCTAGTTTGTGAAACGCTTGGCGTGCCATTTTTCATCCTTAGAGCCATCAGCGACGGAGCTGGCAATGAGGCTGAATTTGACTTTGATAAATTCTTACAAGACTCAGCAAACGTCAGCGCTAAATTTATCCTAGAAATGGTGGAGAGTTTATGATAGAGCTTAGCAAGAGACTGCTTAGGCAAGTTGGCCAGACAAACGCTAGATACAAGATGATAGAGGGCGGAGATAAGATCTTGCTTGGTCTTAGCGGCGGTAAAGATAGCCTCGCACTCGCTCACGTATTAAAGCAT
>NZ_CALINL010000057.1 GCF_938045225.1 uncultured Campylobacter sp. | reverse complement strand
CATCGACGTAACCGAAGGCGTAGGAACCGTAGCCGACAGTCCCGACATCATAGTCGGCTCAAGCGGTATAGTGATGCATAAATTCGACGCCTCTCAAAGCTCTATCATCGCTCGCGCCGTCGTTACGCAAAAAGGCGGCGGCTTTGCAAAGGTACGATTTGAGGTATTTGACACGTTAGCGCAAAAAGCCCTACCAATACCGGGAATTTTGCCTAAAAGCGGCGACGAGATCATCCTAAACTACCTCTACGACCGCTCGCTCATCGTCGTGCCGAACAAAGAAATTTACGCCGAAGTAACGAACGCGTTTAAAGATATCACCTTTATCCACCCCGATATCGTAGGCTCATACCTCAGCTACGAGTATAAGCCAAACCCTAGCCGCGACGACTTTCGCAAAATGTGCAACCAAAGCGCTGCGGGGCTTATTTTCATCGCTATGAACAACGAAGCTCTTTTTGCCGACTGCCAGAGTTTCGAGCCACTAAAACGCTTCCAAAGCGGCGCGGTCAAATACTACCAGCTGCCTTTTTATACTCGCGTCAAGGACATCGATACGGTATTTTGGAAATGGGGCTCGGAGCAGATCAGCGACTTTGACCGCCACTACAAAGCTCTTTTGAAAGAGAAATGATGCTTGATAAACACGCTAAATTTTTCGTAAATTTACTAGGCGCCGATAACGCCTACTTCGACGACGCGCACAGGATCGCCTACTGCTACGACGCGACGAAAAAGCGGCATTTGACGGCGTGCTTTTCCCGAGGGACGAGTGCGACGTTAGCGAGATTTTAAAATACTGCAACGAAAATAAAATTATCATCGTGCCTAGGGGTGCCGGTAGCGGCTTTACGGGCGGGGCGCTGGCGCACGAGGGCGGCGTGGTGCTTGCTTTTGAAAAGCACATGAACAAAATCCTAGAAATCGACATGCAAAACATGGTCGCCGTCGTGCAACCGGGCTGTATAAATATAAATTTGCAGCGCGAAGCCGAGAAGCTAGGGCTTTTCTACCCGCCGGACCCCGCCAGCCAGGAGTACTCGACGCTAGGCGGCAACGTGAGCGAAAACGCGGGCGGCATGCGCGCGGCAAAATACGGCATCACCAAAGACTACGTCATGGCGCTACGAGCGGTGCTGCCTAACGGCGAAGTGATCCGCGCGGGCAAACGTACGATAAAAGACGTCGCGGGATACAATATCGCAGGCATTTTAATCGCTAGCGAGGGCACGCTAGCGGTAATAACCGAGATCACGCTAAAACTCATCGCAAAACCTAAATTTAGAAAAACGGCGATGGGAATTTTCCCTAGCGTAAACGCTGCGATGAACGCCGTTTATAAGACGATGGCAGCAGGCGTAACGCCTGTAGCGATGGAGTTTTTAGACGCGCTTTGCATAAGCGCGGTCGAGACTAAATTTAACAAAGGCCTACCGCAAGATGCGGGCGCGCTGCTCATCACCGACGTAGACGGCGACGTTTTAGACGGCCTAGAGCAGGATCTTGCCACGATAGAGCGAGTATTTAGAGAAAACGGCGCTAGCGAATTTAGACGCGCTAAGGACGATAGCGAGCGAAACGACATCTGGTTTGCCAGGCGTAACTGCTCGCAGGCGATAAATATCTACGGAAATTTAAAGCTAAACGAGGACATCACAGTGCCGCGCTCAAAGCTACCCGAGCTGCTAGAGCGCATAGGCGGCGTCGCTGAAAAATACGGCGTGCAGGTGCCGTGCTTTGGCCACACGGGCGATGGCAACGTACACACAAACGTCATGGTCGTAGATAGAGCCGACCCGGCGCAAGTAGAGAGCGGACACAAGGCGATCGAGGAAATTTTTAAGATCGCGGTGGAGCTTGGCGGCACGCTTAGCGGCGAACATGGCATCGGCATCAGCAAGGCCGAGTTTATGCCGCTTGCATTTACGGATGCCGAGATGGAGCTTTTTAGAAGCATCAAAAAGGCGTTTGATCCAAATAACATCCTAAACCCGTTTAAGATGGGGCTGTAAATTTGGCGCAAGGCGTAGCTGATTTTGCCGTATTTATGATCTACGTTGCGATAGG
>NZ_CALINL010000056.1 GCF_938045225.1 uncultured Campylobacter sp. | reverse complement strand
CTTATGATAAGTTTGGTCTAGTAGCTGAGGGTCTGCCTGATAAAAGACGTCTAGTTTTAAGTGATGACTGGCCAGACGGACTTCACCCACTTAGAAAAGATGCGATGGACTACCGCTACCGCCCCGATCCAGTCGCTCACCAAGATGAGCCCGACACCGAGTTTTTATTTCCAAAAGGCGATAGCGTCATCGACGTACCGCTCGGGCCTTTGCACGTTACATCTGACGAGCCTGGACACTTTAGGTTATTTTGCGACGGCGACGAGATCATAGATGCGGACTACCGCTTGTTTTATCAGCACCGCGGTATGGAAAAGCTAGCCGAAAACCGTATGAACTACGATCAAATGGGCTACCTTGCAGAGCGCGTCTGCGGAATTTGCGGTTACGCTCACGCGATTGCTTGTATCGAAGCGGCGGAAAGGGCTATAAAGCTAGAAATTCCGCTAAGAGCGCAAGCTATCCGCGTGATTTGCCTTGAGATCGAGCGCCTTCACAGCCACCTTTTAAATATCGGTCTAGCTTGCGAGGTAACGGGTAACTATAACGCCTTCATGCATATCTTTAGGGTGCGCGAGTACTCTATGGAGTTAGCCCAACTCGTAACAGGCGGCCGTAAAACATACGGCAACGTCATCATGGGCGGACTTCGCCGCGATATGACCGACAATGAAATCAGGCAAGGCCTTGCCATCATAAACAAACTCGACGTTCAAATTACGGAAATTTGGGATGCCGTGATGGAGGATAAACGCCAACTAGGACGCTGGAAAGGCGTAGGCGTACTTGATAAGCAAGTCGCTCGCGATTTTAGCCCGGTCGGTCCAAACATGCGCGGTTCAGGCTTTAAGCGCGATAACCGCTACGACCACCCTTACGACTTCTTTAAACATATCGAATTTGAAGTCGCAGTAGAGCACGGCGGAGACGTATTTAGTCGCGAAGTCGTGAGATACAAGGAGCTAAAACAGTCTATTCATATCATCAGGCAGTGCTTTGAGCTAATGCCTCAAACGCCGATCATGATAGATCCCGTGACTATGATCAAGCCTGAAAATTTCGCGCTCGGACACGACGAGGCTCCTCGCGGAGAAAACGTCCACTGGATCATGCAGGGCAGCGCGCAAAAGGTTTTCCGATGGAGATGCCGCGCGGCTACGTATAACAACTGGCCGAGCCTCCGCTATCAGTTCCGCGGAAATAATATCTCTGACGCCGCATTGATCGTTTGTTCGCTCGACCCGTGCTATTCGTGCACCGAGCGCGTTACAGTCGTGGACGTAAATACTAAAAAGAGTAAAATTTTAACCGAAAAAGACCTTAAGAGATTTTGCCAAACCGGCAAGATTAGCAAAAAGGATTTAAGATGATGAAGTTATTTGACATAACCGAAAAATACGGAAAGGCGACCTACGCCTATCCGTTTGAGCCCTACAAAGTGCCCGATAATTTCCGCGGGCAGCCGTTTTATACCTACGAGCTTTGCGTAGGTTGCGCGGCGTGCGGCGTAGCGTGCCCTAGCAACGCCATCGAGCTAAAGATGAACGAAAAGCAAGACAAGCTCGTGTGGCAGTTTGACTGCGGACGTTGTATATTTTGCGGACGCTGCGACGAGGTTTGTCCGACCGGCGGCGTGCGCCTAAGCCAGGGTTTTGAGCTTGCGGTTAAATTTGACAAAAGCGCGCTGATCCAACGCGGCGAGCTAGAGATGCAAAAGTGCAAATGCTGCGGCAAACCGTATACGCCGGTTCGCCTCATCAACTATACTTTTTCAAAGCTTAGTACGGCAAATTTACTCCCGGGCAGACTAGAGGAAGCCAAAGATTACCTTTATATTTGCCCTGAGTGCAAAAAAGCGCAATCCGTCGAGCGCTTAACTAAAGACGTAGAGGAGGGGATAAAATGAGTCTTTATCAAGTTCCCGAAAACATAAAAACGGCAAACGACCTAACCGCAAAGCTAGAGCATCTAAAAAATATCAAACGAAGCTTTAGCGTTTACCGCATCGACTGCGGCAGTTGCAACGGCTGCGAGATAGAAATTTTTGCCGCCATTACGCCGATGTGGGACCCTGAGCGCTTTGGCTTTAAGCTAGTAGCCAACCCTCGCCACGCAGACATCCTGGTCTGCAGCGGCCCGGTTACGCGCCAGATGTACTATCCGCTACTTCGCGCTTACGAAGCGGCTCCCGATCCAAAGATCGTGGTGGCGTTTGGCGCATGCGGAAGTACTGGCGGTATATTCTACGACGCATATAGCGTTTGGGGCGGTATAGATAAGATCATCCCCGTAGACGTCTATATCCCGGGCTGTCCTCCGCATCCGGCTAGCGTCATATACGGCCTTGGCATGGCTCTTGGCATCATAGATCAAAAGCTACAAAAAAGAAGCTTCGAGCAGGACGACTGTAAAGTTCCGGCCGTTAAAGAGTCCATCATGGGCGACATACTTTTTGAGCGAGATTTAGAAGCCGAGTCAAAGAGGCTGATGAGCTATATATTTGGCAGAACGCTGTTTACTAAGTATATGGACGCAGCTAAAACATCGCCCGATATCCATGACGTAGCGGCGACTAAAAAAGCGATACTAGAAGCCATGTATAAAGAAGAAGATCCTAGATACGCCGAGTGTATGGGGTTGCTTTACAACGACGTCTATCTAAAATACGCAAACGCAAAACAGAGCGAAAACGCGATCGACGTAAAAAAAGAAATCTGGGATAAAAGATGATAAGAGTCTATAAGCTCACTCGCCGCCACATGGACGAAAACGAAAAAATGCCCAAAGAGCTAAAGGATATCAAGCTCTTTTCTACCTGCGTCGGTCACGGCGTGGGTACGATCGATTTTAGCCAAAAGCTACTCGATATCGCAGACGAGGAGTATGAGCGTATCGTCGCTAACGGCGGCGAATACGTCAAATTTAAGCTGGGAAATTTGAGTAAGTATTTTGAAGTGGAGATATTTAGGGAGCATGCGACAAGGCTCATTCCCGAGCTTTGCGAATGCGAGCTAAAGACCGAGCTTGAAAATTTACGCGAGGGATATCTGGTGCTTAGGAAGGATTTTTGAGATGAATTTAAATGTTGCGCAGAAAATTTTAGCCGAGATAGGACATGTAGTCCATCGCAGGTTAAAATTTTCAAGCTCATTTAAAGGCGCTCAAAAAAGAAAGGAAAAGAGATGAAAAAGGCTTTACTTTGCATCGGCAATCCCATGCGCGGAGATGACGACGTAGGCAACGAAACAGGGCGAATCGTCGAGGTAAATTTGAAAGATTGGCGGGTATTTTACGGACAGGACGTGCCTGAAAACGAGTTTGGCGCGCTTCGCGAATTTGAGCCTGATATCATCGTCGTGGTAGACGCGATGAGCGGGTTTAAGGACGGAGCGATCGAATTTTTTGATCTAAGCAACGAGCGCGACTATATCTACTCGACGCACAACTTGCCCACGCCCGTACTTTTAAGCTACCTGCGTAAAATTTGCCCCAAAACGCTGTTTTTAGGCATTAGCGTTTTGCTTGAAAACGTGCTTGATTTTAAAGAGGGCTTAAGCGAAAATGCGAAAAAAAGCGCGCAAAAAGCCTTTGAACGTATCTTGGAAATAGATAAAAATTTAAATTAGGAGGAGAAGATGTTAAATCCTGCAGAAACCGCGCAAGCGGTGTCAAATTCGATGGAGCACAAGGCGCATACTCCGTTAGTAAGCATTATTTTTCTAGCTATCATGGCGGGCGCGGCGATTGCTATGGGCGATATTTTCTGGGCGCACTCGACCGTGGGCATGGCTGAAAAACAGTCTATCGGTCTTGCAAATTTTATCGGCGGCATCACCTTTAGCTGCGGTCTCATGATGGTCGTTTTTTACGGCGGACATCTATTTACTAGCTCGGTTTTAAGCGGCGTTAGCGCGTATGAAGGCAAGCTAAATTTGGGCAAAACCTTTAGCTATTGGGCGATC
>NZ_CALINL010000055.1 GCF_938045225.1 uncultured Campylobacter sp. | reverse complement strand
CCCGCCGTTATGATCGAGCGGTAGACCTCATCGACCTTGTCGGCTACCTCGGGCGTCGAGCCGCTAGTGATTTTTTTGATTTTAGTTACGGTGTGCTCTTTGTCGCCCGGGTTTATGCGCTCCGGCGAGTATCCACAGAAAAAGTCCTCGTTAAATTTAAGCCCGCTTTGCTCAAGTAGCGGCACGCAAATCTCCTCCGTAACGCCCGGATACACGGTGCTTTCATACACGACGATATCGCCTTTTTTTAGCACTTTAGCGACGCTTTGCGTGGCTTTTACCACTGGCGTTAGATCGGGACGTTTGTTCTTATCTATCGGCGTCGGAACGGTAACGATAAAGAAATTACACTCCTTTATATCGTCCAAATTTAGGCTAAATTTCATACCGTTCTCTATCGCTTTTTTCATCTGCTCAGCGCTTAGCTCTAGCGTGCGGTCATACCCACTTTTAAGCTCCTCGATACGGGCGGCATTGACGTCAAAGCCCGTGACTTCGTATTTCTCGCTAAATGCAGCCGCCAAAGGCAGCCCGACGTATCCTAGTCCGATAACGGCTATTTTCATTTATTTTTCCTTTTTAATTTTTTTGGTTCTATCGTTTTTACGCGTTCATACATTCTTATTTCCGCGCCTACGCCTTGCGGAGTTATGATTTTAATAGGGCTAACGCCGGGTAAAATTTGAGTGAGCTCATAATAAACCCGCCTCTTTTTCTTTCCGTCCTTGCAAAGCATCATCGTCTGCGCCAGCTCATCTCCGCCGCTAAATTCGTAATAAATCCCGCGCGCATCCTCTTTTTCCTCGAGTTTTCCGCCGAGTAAATAGGCATAGTTGCAGTCGATTAGCATCTCTTTAAAAAATGCGACTTCGTATTTAAAATAATCAGGCGGCATCTTTGAGATAGGTAGCTCGAAAATATTTTCCTCGGTTTTTGCCGCATTTTCGCCCGCCAAAAGCGCAAACGGCAACGCGCAAGCCGCGATAAAAAGTAAAATTTTCCTCATGCCTTTACTCCGATTTGAAAATACTTAAAGCCTAAATTTGCCAGATTTTTCGCGTCGTATTGATTGCGTCCGTCAAAGATCACGGCATTTTTTAGCCGCTGTTTCATCTCCATAAAATCAGGCGACCTAAACTCGCTCCACTCGGTCACGAGCGCGAGAGCATCGGCGCCGTTTAACGCGTCGTATTTGTTTGGGGCGAATTTTAAATTTGAGTTAGGTAGATATTTTTTTGCTTCGTTTGCAGCCTTTGGATCGTAGGCGACGACGTTTGCGCCCGCGTTTTCTAGCGCCTTTATGAGCACTAGCGAGCTAGCCTCGCGCATATCATCGGTATTTGGTTTAAAAGCTAGACCCCAAATCGCCACCGTTTTGCCGCTCAAATTTCCGCCGAAAAATGCTGAAATTTTTTCAAAAAGTACCGTTTTTTGCGCCGCATTTCTAGCCTCAACCGCGCTTAAAACCTGCGGTTCAAAGCCGTTTTGCCTAGCGGTGTAGATGAGCGCCTCGACGTCTTTTGGAAAGCAGCTGCCGCCGTATCCGCAGCCGGGGTATATAAAGCTATAGCCGATGCGAGAGTCGCTGCCGATGCCTTTTCGCACCAAATTTACGTCCGCTCCCACGCGTTCGCAGATCCCCGCGATCTCGTTTATAAAGCTGATTTTAGTCGCTAGCATCG
>NZ_CALINL010000054.1 GCF_938045225.1 uncultured Campylobacter sp. | reverse complement strand
ATCAACTTTAAAGGCATAATGATAATTTTTTTGATATGAGCTCGCAAGGCGTTAGTAGAGGGCACGTGCCCAAATTTTTCTCCGTGAAACATTATTGGGAGACAGGTAATGGGGCAGCGACAACAAGCGCGGACGATAGCGTAGTATGGGCAGGCAACGCGCGATATTGGGGGGCAATAATAGCGCGGGGCATTCCGCGTACGAGGCGACCGACGTAGCCGCCCGCGCTTCCCAAAAATAAAAACGAAAATCGGCGCAAACGAGCGTTTATTTTCCCAGCCTATGGGAAACGCGGCAGAGCCAAGCGCATCCTAGCAAGCCCTATCCCGGGAAGCGGGGGGCGTTGTGCGTAGGTAACCACGTTAAAAATCGGCGAAATTTTGATAGCAAAAAAGTCAAAAAATCGGCAAATTTTTGCTATTTTATTTTTGTGGGTCGCGGTATAATATTGCCCCTCCGCTAATACGTTTTAAATATCCAAAGGGCGGTTACTGCCGTTTAGGATAAAATGGCTCGCAAAGCCCTTGAGTAAAATCGTCTGCGGAGTTTCGGTTAATTTAAAGCCTAGCGTGAGAATGCTTTTTTGTCCAAAAAGTTTGCTTTGCGTTACCTGTTGCATTTTGCAACAGATAGAAATGTATGTTATTTTGATATTCCCTCTCCCGCGCCTTTTGTTTTTTAGGAAACTCGCGCGTATGGTGTCTATGGCTATGCTAGGCGTTTCAGCTAGTATTTGGGTAATTTGAGGTAGTATTTCCACGTTTTAACATCCAAAGGGCGGTTAAACTTCGCTTGGCTTGACCGCCCTAAAATTCTTTGATTTATGCTACTTTAACGCCTCGCGCTTTTAGCCACTCAATAGCCTTTTTTCTTTGCTCATCGTCTTTAAAATAGGCTATTTTGTAGCCTTGCCCGTCGTGCCATTTACGGCTAATAATGCCTGCGCGCTCTAGCTGTATCAAATAAACGTTTTGGTTGCTAGCCGTGATATTGCACGCCCTTATCGGTTCATCTCTTGCTATCATCTTTTTTAAAATTTGCTTTTTTACCGTCTGCGCTCTCATCGGTTATCCTCCTCTCTTATGCCTGCTTTTATTTCTAGCTCTTTTATGCTCCTACTCTGCGTCTGCACGATGTGAAATAAATCATAAGCGCAATCTAGCAAAGGTTGGGCGACGCCGTCTAAGCTCGCCACTTTGTAAGCGTGCAAATGCTTTTTAAAAGCCTTTAGCATAACCTCATCGCTTGCGCTAAAGCAAAGTTTGCTAGGTGTAAATACTAGCTTATTCATCGTGCGCTCCTATTGACAAAAAAGATTTCTATTAGCCGTCGGTTCTCGTCTCGTAATGCGTTTAGCTCTCTTGCCTGCTCGGTCAAAGCGCAAAACAAATCAAAGGCTACGGGCTTAAAATTTGCCGTATCGTCTCCGCTTTGCTCGTCTTGTAAATGTTTGAGATAAATATCGGGGTAGCACTCTTTTAGCATTTTTACGTAAAGTTCGGGCGCACTTTTTATCTCTTTGCACTCTCGCGCTATTTGGCCGATACTCTTTTGATTTAGCTCCGTTTCGCGCTCCTCGAATAAATCAAAGGCTACGCAAAGGGCTTTAATCACGCCTTCGCGATACTCGCTTCGCTCCTGCTCGTCCGTCTGCGCGTAAATCGCCTTAATCTCGGGGTATTTGGATAAACGGGCATAAAAACGCCCGTATAGCCTCGCTTCGTTATCGTCTTTAAGCGCTTTCATCTTACGCGCTCCTATCTTGTAAATAGGCGTCTAGCTCGCTCTTTAAAAAGCGTATTGTGCGTCCGGTTAAGCGTTTAGGCTTCGGGAAATCGTCGCGTTTCATAAAACGCCATAACGTAGCTGTCGAAATGCCTAAATACTGCGCCGTTTCTTTCGGGCTTAGCGTGTTGTTCTTTATGATTAATGGGTTCATAATAAAAACTCCTTACTAGTGATATTATTTATCCGCGTGCGCACTTGAATAAATATGGGGAAAATTATCGCGGGTTTTAGAGAAAAGCGCAAAGGTATTTTTTTCCTAAAGTATCGGGTATTTTTGAGATTTTGGAGTAAAATTGTTAAAAAAGTGAATACATTAAAATGGAGTAAAGCCCCTAAAATAGGGGCGTGTAGTGTCTTAGGAAAATTTTCCCTAATCGTCCGTTTCAGTCTCTTTTATGCCTAAATGTTTTATTATTTTCCCCGCCAATGCCTTGTCTTTTTTTCGGTGCTACTTAACGAGAGTTGATAAATTTCGGCTAGTCTCAATATACGGCTTTTAAAATTTTCTTTGATACTTGCTATTTTCGTGCTTGTGTTGTATCTATTCGCTGTATCTTGAAATTCTTTAAAATATTCGTCCGCTGCTTCTTTTAGCTCCATTAACGCATAAGCCGCGCGGTATTCTGCGCCCTCTCCGCTTGGGTCAAATGTAAAATAGCTTCTTTCTAAATATTGCGCCTCTAGTGCCATTTTTAAAAAATCTATCCCCTTAAGATAGTTTTCATATCTTAATACGTCGTAGGGCTTGGTTTGCGCCTTTTTATGAAAACACTCTTGAAAAAAAGAATAAAAGATATTACACATCTCTTTTTTAGAAGTCTCGTGAAATAAGAAAATATGATAAGGCGCAAAATCCGCCGCCGAAAAACTAATATCTGTTTTTCCGTCCGTAATGTCGTCTAAAAGGTTTTTGATCCCCATTTTTGTGCCGTCACACTCGACATCAAATTTTAAATAGTTACCGTTTGTGTCAAAGAAAAAATGATTTTGAAGTTCGCCTATTACCTCCGTCCCTTTTTTGATTTTATCTTGCGTGGCTTCGCCTATTGCCGCCATTCATTCCCCTTTCACTTCGTCCAGATAGTCGCTCCACCACTGCATAAGCTCGGCGCGCTCGTCCAGTCTTTGGCTTCTATCGTAGATTGACTTTATTTTATTTCGCTCTCTGTGGTCTAGGCAAAGCTCTATTATTTCCGCGTCTTTGCCGTGTCGTTTGATATTTTCGTTTAGCAGCGTCGAGGCGGTCGCCCTTAGTCCGTGAAAAGCCGTTTCATCGCCGAAACCTAGCCGTTTAAGCGCGTAGTTGAGCGTATTTTCGCTTAGAGGCTTTAGGCTCGTTATGTCGCTAGGAAATACGAAATCGCCCCGCCTTATCTCGTATTGAGATTTTAAAAGCTCTTTTACTTGCCTGCTTAACGGCACGGCGAAGTCCGCGCCCATTTTCATATCGCTAGCGGGAAATACGATGAGGTCTTTATCAAAGCTCACGTATCGCCATTTTAGCCCCCTGACGTTCGCGCTACGTAAAAAGGTATGCGCGCCGAATACTAACGCCTGCTTTGCGCTATTTGAGCCTCTAAAGCCGTCAAACGCCCTTAAAGCTCGCCTAGCCTCTTGGGGTCGGTTATCGCCCTGTAATTCTCGCATTTTGAGGTTTTAAAGGTATCGGTAAAGATTATGTCGCGCGTCGGGTTATGTTCAATGTAGCCTTTATTAACGGCTAGGTCTAAAATCTTACGAAGTAGCCTAAACGTGCGTTTACTCGTATCGTGACTTATGCCCTTTTTGGCTTCGGTCTCTTGTATGCGCTCGATGACCTGCGCGTAGTCTCTGCGCGCTAGCGTTCTAACGTCGCCGTTTTTTAGATAGGGCATAAGGTAGTTATTTATCCGTCCCGTTTCTCTGCTTAGCGATGAGGTATTTTTAGCCCGCTCTTTTTCTACCCACTCGCGCGCCACGTCCGCAAATTTAACCGCCTTTTGAGCTATCACGGCTTTTTTGATGTCCTCGCCTCTCTCTTTTAGTCTTTTTAGCTCGGTCGCTTTGGCTCTTGCTTCGGCTAGCGTAATACTCGGATATTTGCCTATGATGATTTGATTAGTTTTGCGCTCGGCGTCGGCGTATCTAAAAATAAACGTTTTGCTTACGCCGTTTTTGGTCTGCGTCGCATAAACATAAAGGTATGGAGTGGAAATATCCTTAATCCACTCTCTAGCCTTGCCGTCTTTTAATGCGTATGCTTTTAGTTGGCTATCTTTTGCAAATGTCGCCATTTTCTCGCCTTTTCGGGTTCTTTTAAAAGTGGGCTAGGGTTCGTTAGCTCTTAAAATCTCCGTTTTGGTATTAGCTAAGATGACGATTTTTAGAGCATAACACGATTTAGCCGTTTTGAGTGTGTAAAAATTTAGCGTTTTACTCTTGCGCACTCAAAAACACACTTATTTTCTTGAAAATGTATAATATTGTATGAAATCTTGTAAAATTGATAAATGGTGGAAGCGAGGGGGATCGAACCCCTGTCCAAAAACAAACCGATCGCAGCCTCTACACGCTTAGCAAAAGTGAAAATTTCATCTAAAAGGGCTCACTTTCCAAAACCTTATTTTAGACTAAGACAAGATTTCGGCTAGCAGCTCGTCAGGCTGCCAACCTACGCTAGCTGGGGTTACTCGCCGCCGTCTTAGCTAGTATCGGACTAGGCGAGGCTCAACTGAACTTACGCAGCTTTAGCGTAAGCAGGAGCGTAGTTAACGTTGTTTGCGTTTAAATTTATTTGAGCTTTTTACGCTTTGCTCAAAGCGACGTGCCACCGTGACCGCTCTGCTCCTGTCGAAGCCAAGTCGCTCCCGTAAGAATATGCTAAATTTAGCCTTATTTTAAAGATTATAGATTATATTATTTTTTGTATTTTTTGTCAAACGTCTAGTTTTTGCGGTATTTTTACGATATTTGCATCTAAGGGGCTGAAAAACTCGGCATCGTTTTCAATATCGTTTTTGTATCTACTAAATTGGTCACTCAGTAAAAGTAACCAGTCCACAAAGTCTTCATTTGCCGGCCCTTGTAAATCCCTTGCTTCGCCGCAAATTTCCTCTGCTAATGTAGTTAACTTTAGTATAGGATCAAGTCTCATGAAGCCTGCTGCGGATTTAATATTATGAAAAATTCTAAAAAGTTCACTAATATTGCTACCGTATCTATCGTGCCTGGCTAGGCTTATGATTAGCGGCTCCATTAAATCGCACATCAAAGTATAATGCGATAAAAACTCCTCTACTATGTCGTATGAGTAGTCTATTTCGAGGCTTTTTAGTATTCCCATTGAGTTTCCTTAAATTTGTTATCAGTATTCTAACATTTTTTGATAAAATTAAAAATAAAATATCAAAACAGCGGAGGAAATTTATGCCTAAAAGTGATAAAAAAGTTACGGTTTATGATATAATTAATAAAAAGGACGTTCAGCCCATAGTTATGATCACGGCTTATGACGCTCTTTTTGCGCGGCTTTTTGATGATTGTGCCGATATTATCCTAGTTGGCGATAGTCTAAATATGAGTTTTAACGGCAAAAAAGATACGTTAAGTCTAAAAATGAGTGACGCGCTTTATCATGTTAAAGCTGTTTTGCAGGGTGCAAAGCGCGCTTTTGTAGTCGCGGATATGCCCTTTGGTAGCTATCAGGATGAAAAATCTGCGTTAAAAAACGCGACGAAATTTATCAAAGCAGGCGCGGACGCCGTCAAATTTGAAGGCGGCTTAAAGGCCGCTCCTATCGTAAAAAGGCTCGTTGGCGAGGGTATAAACGTGATGGCTCACATCGGACTCATGCCCCAGTTTGTGCGAAACGAAGGCGGCTACAAGATAAAAGGACGCAGCGAGGCCGACGAAGCGCGCTTGATCGAGGAGGCAAAGGCGCTTGAGAGCGCTGGAGCGTTTTCGACCGTGGTCGAGGGCACGCTAAGTGCGGTTGCGGCAAAGGTCGCAAAGAGCGTGCAAATGCCTATCATCGGTATCGGCGCAGGTGCCGACGTAGACGGACAGGTGCTCGTCTGGAGTGATATGCTCGGCTTTTTTGACGAGTTTAAGCCAAAATTCGTCAAGCGCTATCTTGACGGTGCAAATTTAGTACGAACGGCGGTAGAAGCCTACGCTCGCGAAGTTAGAGAAAAGACGTTTCCAAGCGAGGAGTTTGAGTATCAAATTTAGCTTGTTTTGAGCGAATCTAGCCTGCACGGCAAATTTGATAACTCGCTAAACGATGGCAAATTTAGGCTTTTGGCGTTAAATTTGAGTTCTCATGTTTTTATCGTTGGTTGTTAAATTTGGCGCGTAAATTTACGATTCAGCTTGAAAGCGCAAAATTCAAGCAGGTAAATTTGCGCCACAAATTTAAGCCGCAAGGCCGAGGACGGATTTTACCAAGCGCGTTACGGGTAGGTCACTTAAATTTGATGATTAAAGCAGTACTGGACGTAAAAATGAGGAGTAAATTTTTGAAAATCTTATTTATTTTAGTGGCATTTCTTGGCTCGCTAATGGCCTCAAATCCGAATTTTGGACTAGGTATCGATAGCCTGGGCGAGCAAAACGAGCAAGCACAGAACGAGAAGCGGTTTTACAAGCGTGAGGAGGCCGCGAGACAGGCTATCGAAAATGCCGACTATGACGCAGCTTTTAAGATTTTATCGCCGCTTTGCGAGGAGGGTGGCGCGATGAGCTGCGCAGCGCTGGGCAGTATGCATTTTAGCGGGCTAGGAGCCGAGAAAAGCAACGAAAAAGCCGAGCTTTTCTTTGAAAAATCGTGTGAGCTGGGAAACGGCACGGGCTGCTTTGATCTAGCGCTTTTAAACGTCAAGGAAATTTTCGGTCCCAAAGATGAAAATAAAATATTTCGCCTCTACGAAAAAGGCTGCAAGCTGGGCTCTGAGGCGGCTTGCAACAACCTCGGCCTCATCTACGAATCGCAAAACGATCTCAAAAAATCCGTAAATTTGTACGCCAAAGCGTGCAGGAAATTTGACGGCGCGGGCTGCTACAACTACGGCAGGATGATGCATGAGGGGCTGGGCGCGGAGCGCGATCTAGCAAGCGCGCACAAGGCCTTTGACACCTCGTGCTACATGAAAAATGCGCTTGGCTGCTATGCTCTTGGCTACGTTTACGAGCACGCGCAGGGCGTGGAGTTCACGATTTATGACGCCTACGACGGATATTCGCGTGCTTGCAAGCTCGGCAACGACGACGGCTGTAGGGCTCTGGGCTTTGAAAACTACGAGAAAAATATCGAAATTTACGAAAAATTCGAGTCTATCGCGGAGGGTTGTAAATTTGGCAACGATAGCGACTGCAAGCTTTTAAAGGCTAGGATAGCGGAGTTTTAGGCTCGGGCTGATTTTTGACGACACTCGGTGATTTTCACGTCAAATTTAATCTGATTTTTGAGATTTATCAGCTTCGGCGAGGCGGATAAATTCGAGGCTTTGAGTTTTGCATGCAGGGTAAAATTTGCTTTTTGCGGTTTTAAAACCCTGACCTTTGCGGCATAAAATTTGGCGTCGCGTTTTAAAAATAAATTCATTTTCTCTCAAATTTAATTGCACCGTTTTTTTTAAATTTAGCTCCGAATGCGAAGCCTGGTTTCAAGCGAGCCCAAAGCCAAAACTTACCCAAAATTTTGTAAAATGCGGCAAATTTACGAAAAACAGAGCCGAAAAAAATGGATAGAATAGTCGAAATAGAAAAAATAAGCTTTGAGAACGATTTTGAAGTGTCGCTGCGCCCAACGCGCTTTGAGGATTACATCGGACAGGAAAAGATCAAGCAAAATTTAGGCGTCTTTATAAAGGCTGCCAAAAAGCGCGGCGAGTGTCTAGACCACGTGCTTTTCTACGGGCCTCCGGGCCTTGGTAAGACGACTCTGGCGCACATCATCGCAAACGAAATGGGCGTGAGCATCAAGATGACGGCCGCACCCATGATAGAAAAAAGCGGCGATCTAGCGGCGGTGCTAACCAATCTCCAAGAGGGCGACGTGCTCTTTATCGACGAGATACACCGCCTAAGTCCCGCGATCGAGGAGGTGCTCTATCCTGCGATGGAGGACTTTCGCCTAGATATCATCATCGGCTCGGGGCCTGCGGCGCAGACCATCAAAATCGACCTGCCTAAATTTACGCTCATCGGCGCTACGACGCGCGCGGGAATGATCTCGGCACCCCTGCGAGATAGATTCGGGATGGATTTTAGGCTGCAGTTTTACACCAGAGAGGAGCTGGCTCGTATCGTGCAGATCGCCTCGGTAAAGCTTGGCAAAGAGTGCAAAAAAGCCGCCGCTCTCGAGGTCGCCGCTCGCTCGCGCGCCACGCCTAGGATCGCGCTACGGCTGCTAAAGCGCATACGAGACTTCGCCGAGGTAAACGACGAAGCCGTTATCTCGCAACCTCGCGCCAAAGAGGCTCTGGACGCGCTTGGCGTAAACGATATCGGCTTTGACGAGATGGATATCAAGTACCTAGAAATCCTGCTCGCCGCCAAACGCCGCCCGATGGGTCTAAGCACGATCGCGGCAGCTCTAAGCGAGGACGAGGGCACGGTCGAGGACGTGATCGAGCCCTATCTGCTCGCTAACGGCTACATCGAGCGCACCGCTAAAGGCAGGCTAGCTAGCGCAAAAGCCTACGAGGTGTTTAAGCTCAAATTTGACGGCGATACGCAAAAGGGATTGTTTGAGGAGTAGGGGAGCATTATTTAAAAACGGGAGAAAAAGACTTGCAAGAAATGCAAGTCTTAAAGTTTACCACCTAAACAGCCATTCTCCGTTTGCTTGCTTGATTGCTTGCAGAGTGTTATAGTTAGCTATCTCTTCACTATCTGGCGCCATAAAAACTACGGTAAATCTAAAAGCATTTTTTGCTATAGGTTTTATGTCGGTTACACGTAAAAGTTCGGCACACTCGGCTTTAGTATAACGAAAAGTACTCATGTTAGAAGTTCCTTTTGTCATGCGCGGTGCTTTACCGACTTCCATGTATTTATTATTTTTTTGCCAATTATAGCATGCCATATTGGATAAAAACTCTTGTAGTCTAGGCTTGGCGCTTTCAAACTGCTCTCTAAAATCTTTTGGAGCTTGAGTATTCGCCAGCGCGTTACTCACGGATGGAAGCACGGTTGTTGTACTGCTTTGGTAGTTTCTATCTGATGCCTTTGGTAAATTTGGCATAGTGCAACCACCGAGAATAGTGGCAATTAGTGCAAAAGATGCGATTTTAGTTTTCATTTACTCTCCTTAAAATAAAATTTAAGTATAAAATCTATTCAGTTAAAAATCGCTTAATTTTAAATATTCAGCAAATTTATCAAATATGTCTAAAATTTGGCTAAAAAGTCGGTATGTCATCTTGCTATAAACTTT
>NZ_CALINL010000053.1 GCF_938045225.1 uncultured Campylobacter sp. | reverse complement strand
TTTTGCTTCGGCGTTGCCTCGCAACTGCAAAGCAGAGCGTAATTCAAGCCCCTTCCCCCTTAACACGAAAGATTAAATTTAATGCATAACATCAAATTTAACAAAACCAAATTTAGTACCTTAAAGGTGCTGGTCTCGGTGCGTCAAATTTGGATTCAAGATTATTCAAATTCGGTTTCGTCGCAAATTTACGGCAAGCGATTTGTCCGCGTATTTTGTCGCCTTCGTCAAAAACCGCGCCGAATTTATAACCGCGAAAGCAAAAAGCGGTAAAATGCGCTAAAAAAGGAAAAATTAAAAAATGAGCGAAAATTTACGACATGGCAGTGCGGGCGGGCTGATTTTAGGTATAGAAAGTAGCTGCGACGATAGCTCGGTGGCGCTACTGGACATCGACACGCTGGAGCTAAAATTTCACAAAAAAATCTCGCAAGATGCCGAGCATTGCGCATTTGGCGGAGTGGTACCGGAGCTAGCCGCGCGCCTTCATACGGCTGCGTTGCCTAAAATTTTAGAGCAGATCAAACCCGAGCTACCCCGCGTCAAAGCCGTCGCCGTCACGAACGAGCCCGGACTCTCCGTGAGTCTAGTGGGCGGCGTCGCGATGGCAAAGGCGCTCGCCTCGTCGCTGCGCGTGCCGCTGATCGCGGTAAACCACCTCGCCGGGCACGTGTATTCGCTATTTTTGGCGCAGGAGGCGCGGCTGCCTGCGGGCGTACTGCTCGTTAGCGGCGGGCACACGATGGTGCTAGATATCGCCGCGGACGGGGCCGTGAGCGTGCTAGCCGCGACGATGGACGATAGCTTTGGCGAGAGTTTTGACAAGGTCGCAAAGATGCTGGGGCTTGGGTATCCGGGCGGCGTAGCGGTCGAAAAGGCGGCAAAGAGTGGGCGCGAGAGGTTTAAATTTACCGTGCCGCTGCTTGGCGACGCTCGCACGGCGTATAGCTTCTCTGGGCTCAAAAATCAGGTTCGCGTCGAAACCGAAAAGCTTGCCGAAAGCGGAAATCTCGGCACGCAGGACGTTGCCGACATCTGCTTTGCCTTTGAAAATACGGCTTGCAAGCATATTTTAAACAAGCTAGAAAAGATCTTTGCCGAGCGTAAATTCGAGCGTTTCGGCGTCGTGGGCGGAGCGAGCGCGAATCTAAATTTGCGCTCCCGTCTAAAGGCTCTGTGCGATAAATACGGCTGCGAGCTCATCTGTGCGCCGCTGGAGTTTTGCTCCGATAACGCTGCGATGATCGCGCGCGCGGGACGCGAAAAATACCTGCGCGGCGAGTTTGCGGGTCTTGATCTGCAGGCGAGTCCGAGAAGCGAGCTAACGAGGATTTAGATTCGGCTTTTGGCCAAATTTGCTTTGTTTAAATTTGACTTTTAGCGGCTGGAAATTTCGGATTTTACGGTCGGTGATTAAATTTTAGCTAGCATTTAAGGGTTTGTTCACCGAAAAATTCGCGAAAAAAAGGTAAATTTGGCGGTTTTTGTCGTCAAATTTTAGCTGTCCAAATTTGCAAGGCGTCGCCAAAAACAGCGGCGTTCTCGTGGCGGCGAGTCGCCTTTTAGTTTATAAATTTATCTGCTTTATCGCTCGTAAAATTTCATCCTCACGGTCTAAAAAATCCTTTGCGATGACGATAAATTCGTTGTTTTTTAGCGCGGCTGCGTCGTAGATCGGCGTTTTTAGCGTCGCTAGATCGATCATCTTTGCTCCCGCGCCCGCAGCGATCATCTCGCCAGCGGCGTTGTCCCATATAGAGCTTGGCGAGTAGCGCATGTATGCGCCCGCGAGGTTTTCGGCGATGCGGCAGTATTTGATCGCCGAGCTTAGCCGCGCGATGTCAAAATTTAGAGCGGTTGCGAGCTTGCCGGCCGTTACGTTTTTGCCGCGTTTGCCGCTGATTATCGTTTGCGGCGCTCTCTCGTTTACGGCTAAAATTTGCGGGATAAATGCACCGTTTTTATAAAGCTCTTTTTGCGTTGGCTCACCCTTTGCCGCACTATAAATTTCGCCGGTAACGGGCGCGTAGATAACGCCAAGAACCGGGCGACCGTCCTCTATGAGCGCGATACAGACGCAAAACTCGCCGCTACCCTCGATAAAGTCCTTCGTGCCGTCTAGAGGGTCGATGAGCCAAAATGTCCGCGCAGACTCGCCCAAAATCTTTTCCTCCGAGCAGATCGGGATCTGTGAGCTTTTTAGCGTTTTAAATATCGCAGCGTTTGCCGCAAGATCGGCTGAGGTCACGGGCGAATGATCTGTTTTTAAATTTACCTCGAAATCCCGGCCGTTTTTGCCGCATACGCTTTCGTTCAAGGTCGAGCGAGCCGCCAAAACATCGTCGTCAAAGCCCTTGTGGGCGTAAAATTTCATTATCTCGTCGCCTGCTTTGATGGCCGCAAGCTTGGCTAGGTTTAGTAATTTTTGCATTTTGGTTTCTTTTTTAGCGGCTCGTCTTTTGAGCGCCTTTGAATGAGTTTGAAATTTTCGCCCTGCGGCAGACTATCTGTCTAGCCTTGGGACGAAAATTTCCGCACAACATTCAAATTCATCTCAAAATACTTCGCCTTGTCGTTTTGTGTTCAAATTTAAAGTCAAATTTGCAAATTTGAGTTGCCCAGACCCGTACCCTGAAAACGTAAATTCTGCCTTAACTTAAAGAGTTAAGGCGTCGTATTTTTTCGTCAGACGAGGCAGTGGCGAACGAGGCGAGGGAGCGTATATATAATACGTGACCGAAGCCGACCGAGCCGCTAACGACGTATGGCGGAAAAAGACAAGCCGTCAAATTTAAAATTATTTCGGCGTTCTGTTCGTCTCGCCCACGTACAACTGCCTCGGCCTCACGATCTTTATACTCTCCTGCTCTTTTAGCTCTATCCACTGGCTGATCCAGCCAGGAATCCTACCGATGACAAAGATAACCGCAAACATATCGTTTGGTATGCTAAGGGCTTTTAAAATCAGTCCCGAGTAAAAATCGACGTTCGGGTAGAGGTTGCGCGAGATGAAATACTCGTCGTTTAGCGCGATCTCCTCGATCTTTTTGGCGATTTTTAGAAGCTCGGTGTTTATGCCGATCTCGTCAAACAGCTGGTCACACATAGATTTTAGCACCTTGGCGCGCGGATCGAAGTTTTTATACACGCGGTGACCAAAGCCCATCAGCCTAAACGGATCGTTTTTATCTTTGGCGCGGGCGATATATTTGTCCACGTTTTCGACCGAGCCGATCTGCTCTAGCTGGCGGATGACGCCTTCGTTCGCGCCGCCGTGAGCCCAGCCCCATAGCGCTCCGATACCAGCAGCTATACACGCATACGGGTGCGCGTGCGTCGAGCCCACCGTGCGCACGGTCGTCGTGGAGGCGTTTTGCTCGTGATCGGCGTGCAGCATAAAGACCGTATCAAGCGCCTTGACCTCGATCGGACGCAAATTTACGTGCTCGTACGGGTAGCTCCTCATCATGTAGAGGAAATTTTCCGTAAAGCCGCGGTCTAAATTTGGATAAATGATCGGCAGTCCGCGAGAAAACCTATAAGAAAACGCCGCTATGGTCGGGATCTTGGCGATTATTCGCATCGCCATCTCGTGGTACTCCTCTGGCTTGTCCATGTTTAGGTGATCAAAGTAAAACGCAGAAAGCGCCGAGACCGCCGCCTGCAGGATCGCCATCGGGTGCGCCTTATCCGGAAATGCGTCAAATAGTTTCATCATGCCCTCGTGGATGAAACTACGTTTTTTAAGCTCGAGTTTAAAGGCATCGTACTGCTGATCGTTGGGTAGCTCCCTGTTTAGCAGTAGATACGCCACGTCGATGAAGGTCTTGTGCTCGGCAAGATATGCGATGTCGTAGCCGCGGTACATCAGCTCGCCTTTTAGTCCGTCGATGTAGGTTATCGTGCTCTTGCACATCGCCGTCGAGCTGTAGCCGCGGTCAAACGTAAACATCCCCGTATCGCTAAAAAAGGTCGAGATGTCGATGACGTCGGGGCCCATGGTGCCATGAAGTATCGGAAAGTCGTAGCTTTTGCCGTTTCTGTTGTCGGTTAGCGTAACCGTATCGCTCATCTTAGCTCCTTTGTAAATTTGATTTTACGCTCATTAAAATTTTAATACATATCGTGACTATTATAGCCTGAGTTAGGCTTGCTAGTATGAAAGAGAAGTAAAAATTTTCATTTATGCCGCCTGATTTGTAGGCTATGGTAGCAACGGCGATGAGAAGCGTCAGCGGCATCGAGTGCGATAGCGCGAAAAGTACGGTATTTTTTAGCCCAAGGATGTTTAAAAACACCGTGCTAGCCGCTAGTCTAAAGCCTATCATGACGCCCGTTATCAGCATTGCGTCGCGCACGACCCCGTCTATCATAAAGGCGTTAAGTTTAAACGTCGAGCCGATGTGGACGAAAAAGGTCGGCACCAAAAAGCCGAAGCCAAAGCTAGCAAGCTTGTGCGGGAGGTCCTTTTTGTGATCGAAAAACGTCGCGATAAAAGTCCCCGCCACAAACGCGCCAAACGCGATCTCTAAATTTAAATAAAGCATAAGCGCGATGATGCCAAAAAACAGCGCCATACACAGGCGGATGTCTTTTTCGGAGTTGTCGTAGTGGGGCATCAGGATGACGCGCAGCTGCGGATACCACCAAAACAGCACGTTTAGCGTCTTGTAGCCGATCACTGCCGCGGCTAAAAATCCGCTCAGATATATGACCGAAAATGCTAGCTCGCTACCCGCGCCAAATTTCATATACGCGCCGACGAAGGTTAACAGCGTGATACTCACGACTTCGCCGATCGAGCCGATGAGCATGCCGATATTTAGCCACTCCTCGTTTTTGCCGTACTCCTTAAACAGCGTAAATATCATGCCCACGGCCATCAGCGGCACGATGAGGATAAAAAGGCGGTTTAGATCAAACGAAAACGTCAGTAGCGCCGAGAGCAGGTAGAGTATCGCCAGATAGATGACGCCCGTTTTTAGGATCTTTTTATCTATCGTGAAAAATAGCTTGAGATCGACCTCCGTGCCCGCTAAAAACATGAGGTAAAAAAAGCCGACTTCACTCACGATTTTAAATATTTCGTTGTGCCCGATAAAGCCCAAATACCCGGCTACCGAACCCAAAATAATCTCTGCGGGCGCGATAGGTATGCGTAAAATTTTAGAAAAATACGGCGACGTAAAGATGATAAAAGCTAGCGCGATGAGGATACTTAGTCCGTTTGCCTGCAAGAAAGTCCTTTGTAAATGGGGGATTATAGCCTAAGGTTTTTTATTCTTTGATAAATTTGACCCGCTTAGGCTTGTCTTTTGAGCGTCTTTGAATGAGTTTGAAATTTTAAGTCTGCGGCAGAC
>NZ_CALINL010000052.1 GCF_938045225.1 uncultured Campylobacter sp. | reverse complement strand
GCCGTTTTCGTCGCAGTATTTTATGGCGTTACTAAGCAGATTATCGATGATTTTTCTCGTTTTTTTATAGGACGAGCGTAGCTGCACCTCGGCGATTTGCGTGCTTAAATTTATATTTTTTTGCTCCAAATTTAGCCCAAAATACCCAATCCTCTCGCGCACCAGCTCGCTTAGGCTAAAGCTCGTCGCCGCGCCGTCATCTTTGCCGCTAAGCTTTACCAGCGTGAGGTCCTCGTAAAGCGTCGAGATCGTTTTGGAGGCGGTTTTTATGTTGTTTAGATATTTTTTCGGATCGGTTTCAAACATCTCGATACTCATCAAAATAACGCTAAGAGGCGTGTTTATCTCGTGCGTCGTATCCCTGATAAAGCCGTTTAAAAAGTCGATGCGGCGGTAAAGCGGACGTAGCGAAAGACGGATGATAAAATAAGCTATGACTAAAATAGCAAGCAGTATCATAAACGAGAAAAATATTATCTTGAGTTTTAGCGTGAGAATCGCAAACTCGGGATCTGCGACCTTGACGGCAACGTAGTACTCCTCCTCGCCGAGTCGATTTTTGAGATAAAACTGCACCACTGAGTTCGTTCCGTCCTTGTATCTTTGCGACATGCCCTCGCGCGGCTCAAAATCATCCTCAATCTCCTCGCCCGTTTTTAAATTTACGGCAAAAGCCTCGACGTCGTCAAAATCATCGTCGTCTATCTCGCCGTTTTTTTGCAGTTTATTTTGCAGGTGATGCTGCAAATCTCGCACGATAAATACGTCGCGGTCTAGGATAAAATGTTTCTCGCGCTCGTAAAACATCTGCGCGAAAAAGACTAAAAATGCGGCGCTCGTGATAAAATAAAGTAAAAATATAGGTAAAATTTGACGGTTTGAAAGTGCCGCAAAAGCTTTTTTAAGATGTTTTAGCAAAGACATTTGCCGCCTTTTGGATTAAATTTGACCGTATTTTGCGGACGTAAATTTTGAAGCTTAAAACGGCAAAAGATTTGCGTAAATTTGGATAAAAATTTAGACCGATATCCTGCGCTTTGCCGCGCGGTAGTTGCAAAATTAGCGCCATTTTCGGCCCAAAACCCAAACCTCC
>NZ_CALINL010000051.1 GCF_938045225.1 uncultured Campylobacter sp. | reverse complement strand
CTTTTATATTATGAACTTCAGCAAGATACTCCAAGTCTTCTGCCTTACCAACTCCACCTTTACCAAAAGAAAAATTAAAACCTATAAAAATTTCTTTTACTTTCAATTTATTTTTCAAAATTCTAACAAATTCTAAAGGAGTATATTCTAAAAAGTCTTTATCAAGCTTTTGCATTATAACAACATCTACACCTAAAGATTCAAGAAGATATAATTTTTCTTCATTTGTATTTATATATTCAAATTTTCTCTCAGGAAATAGTACTTCCATAGGATGTTTTTCAAAAGTAAATACAACAGCTTGTTTTCCATTCTCTCTAGCTGCTTTTATAGCTTCTTTTATAAGTTTTTTATGTCCATAGTGCACTCCATCAAAATTTCCTATAGCTACATAAGTATCATTAAAATCAATATCTGTTGTCAATATATCATTTACCACTATCATTATTTTTATTACTCCTAACTATTTTTTTCTTCTTCTAAGAGAGAATTGTATATTTCCTCTATTCTTCTAAAACGATTTCTTATTCCAGACTTAGATATGTTTATCATATCTGCTAAACTTTGTAAAGAGTCTTCTGGATTATTTAATCTTAAAAAAGCAGCTTCCTCTAAGACAGGACTCAAACTATTAAGTCCAATTTTTTCACCTATATACTTTATCATTTTTATTTGATAATTTCCAGTATTTAAAGTTTTTGTTTCATTAGCTACTTCCCAATTCATTTCTCTGATTGTTTTATTTTTTAAATTTTTTACCAGATTTTCAGTCTCGCGCACGCTAAGGCGTTGTCCAATTATAGTATCGACTGCCGTTTTTTCGTCGTTTGGCTCAAGACCTACGATGACTTTAGCGTGCCCTTGCGTTAGTTTGCCTTCTTTTATATACTCCTGGGTCACGGCACTAAGGCTCAAAAGTCGCATCGTATTTGTTATCTGAACCCTGCTTTTGTGGATGATGTTTGCGAGCCCGTCCTGCGTGATTTTGTATTCATCTATCAGCTCTTTGTAGGAATTTGCGAGCTCGATCGGATTTAAGTCTTCTCTTTGGATATTTTCTATGAGTGCTAGTTCGCGAAGGCTTTGGCTTTCGATGTCGGCGACTATGGCTTTTATCTTGCTTTCGCCAAGCAGTTTAGTCGCGCGAAATCTCCTCTCGCCCGCAATCAGCATATATTCGCCGTCTTTTTCTATAACGATTATCGGCTGGATAAGACCGTGTCTTTTGATACTTTCGCTAAGCTCTCTTAGCGCCGTTTCGTCGAAATTTTTACGCGGTTGATACGGGTTTTCGACGATCAGGTCTAGATCAATATCCTTTACTATATCGCTGTTGCCCTCGTTTAGCTCAGCTTTGTACGCAAGCTCTACATCACCCAAAATCGCTTCTAGTCCACGCCCTAGTCCGCCTTTTTTAGCCATTAGTTATCCTAAAATACAACATGCTAAATTTTGATATGCTACCGAGCCGGGCGATTTTATGTCGTATAAAATCACCGGCTTACCAAAACTCGGACTTTCGGCGAGCTTCACGTTTCGCGGCACCACCACGAACTCATCACTCATATCCTTGTTTTTAAACAGCTTATCTTCAAAATGCTGCTTTAAATTTGCAACGGTTTCTTTTGCTAAGTTATTTTGCGAACTATACATAGTAGGCAAAAAGCCTTTTATAGTTAGTTTCTTATTAATCGTTTGTTTGATTATTTTTATGGTATTTAATATCTGCGCCAAGCCCTCTAATGCATAAAATTCGCACTGGATAGGGATTATCACACTATCGCTAGCGCTTAGGGCATTTACTGTAATACTGCCAAGTGCCGGAGGACTATCGATTATAATAAAATCGTACTGCCCCTTAACTTCTTCAATCTTGGTCTTTAGTATCTTTTGATAGTCTTTACTCTGCTCGCTTAGCTCTTGCTCGATGCCTACAAGCCCGATGTTTGAAGGAGCTAAAAAAAGGGTCGGAATCTCAGTTTTTAATACGATTTCAGAGAGCTTTTTACGTCCTGTGAGTACGTGATAAATGTTGTATTCGTAGTCGTTTCTGCTAAAGCCCATACCAGTAGTCGCATTAGCCTGCGGATCTATGTCGATGAGTAGAACTTTTTTTTCGGCTACCGCTAGCGATGCGGCCAAATTTACCGCAGTGGTCGTCTTTCCGACGCCACCTTTTTGGTTTGCAATAGTTATAATTTCACACATGATAATATCCAAATTTTGTTTTTAATTGATTAATTTTACAAAAAACTTACTTTGGCAAAGTTTAGTTTCGGCTTTAAAATTTCTGAAAGAATTTAGTAGCGCGTCCCTGCCGATATTTCGTAAAAATATTAAATTTTACGTCAAATTTAAGCATATTTATCTAAGAGAAAAAACCCTTCGCCCATCTATATCCAAAGAGCCGTCAGATAGAAGTTTTGCGTATTTGAGAGACATCTCTTCGCCCTCAAAGTGCGTGATAAATTCTCTTGATTTTTCAAATTCGCTCTCAAATTTTTTAAAAATTTCCGCCCAAGACGGAGCCGTTTGCAGCCTCTTGCAAAACTCTCCGACCGCGGCGCTAGGGCTAACGTCTATATCTAAAATTCCGGCATTCTCGGGCGCGTTTTTTAGATTTATACCCATACCGCAAACGTAAATTTCGCCGACTATCGTCGTCAAGGTTCCGCCGATTTTTTTGTCGTCGACGTAAAAATCGTTCGGCCATTTTAGCCAAATTTGAGAGCCGCGAGCCGCGAGCACTTCGCGCATTATCATCGAAAAGTAAATCGACGCCGACTCGCCTTTTAGATCGCCGGGTAGCGCCGTCTCGCTCATGCAAAATGAAAAAAATAGATTGCCCTCCAGCCCGCTCCACGTATTGTTTCTACTGCCCACACCCTGCGTCTGCTCCTTTGCCACGAGCGCATAAGGCGGCTGTATTTCGCCGTTTCGCAGTCCTTCGACCAGAACTTTTTGCGTAGAAGGGACGCTATCTGCGAACTCTATTCTCAAATTTTTTTCCTTTTAAATTTACTGACAAATTTGACGTTGCGAGCGTATTCCTATTGTAAAATTTATATGTCAAGCTTGCTGGGCTCAAATTTACGACACAATATCGCCGACGCCAAGGCGCTTGCCGTTTAGATTCGCGCTGTCATTTACGGGCTTTTTACCGGGCTCTTGTACCTTTATGATCTTGACCGCGCCCTCGCTGCAAGAAACGCAAAAATCGAGCTTATTGGTGCTTAAAATTTCGCCTGCACGTTCAAATTTACGCCCGCAGGATTCGCGCAAGATTTCTAAATCTAAAATTTTTAGCCCGTTAGATAGATAGATCCCAGGCCAGGGCGTTAGCGCGCGAAATTTATTATAAATCTGCTCCGCGCTCTGCTCAAAGCTAAAAAGCCCATCTGATTTGCTTATTTTTTTGCAGTGCGTGGCCTGCGCGTCATCCTGCTTAATCGGCGTCAAATTCGCAAAATTTTGCAGCACTCGCACTATCAGCTCACCTGCAAGATCCCCGAGCTCGTCAAACAGCTGCGCCGCCGTTTTATCCTCGCAAGGCGTGTAGGCAAAATCAAGCATATCGCCCGTATCAAGCCCCGCATCCATCAGCATCGCAGTCACGCCCGTCTGCTTTTCGCCAGCCAAAATCGCGCTTTGGATCGGGCTTGCGCCGCGATATTTGGGCAGGATCGAGGCGTGCAAATTTATACAAGTGGCGACGTCCAAAACGCTTTGGGGCAAAATTTTACCATAAGCCGCTACTACAATAAATTTAGGCTCAAATGCCTTTAGCTCGGCAACTACCGCCTCATCTTTTAATGTATGTGGTGTAAAGACTGGCACACCATTTAGCTCATTTTGAGCGTAAATTTTGACCTCGCTTGGGGTTAAAATTTGCTTTCTGCCAACTGGCTTATCAGGCTGGGTAAAGACTGCTTTTATGTTAAAGCCAGCCTCTTTTAGGTGCCTAAGTATCCTAACAGCATAATCAGGCGTCCCCATAAAAACTACATTCATCATTTTCCTTTAAATTTCAACGACTTTTATTTTGATCTGCGTTTTGCCTGCTTGGCGGCCAAGAGGCGCATGGATATTTTTGCCAACTAATCTTTTGAAACAGTAAACTTCTTAGCTCATCAAGGCTAATTTTGCCGTTATGATCGGTATCTAACCTCTTAAATTCCTGCCCAGTGCATAGATCTGGTGCTATTTTTAGCATAGATGGCGTTTTACATGCCTTCCACTCATCTAAATTTAGCGTGCCGTCACGATCTATGTCATTAAAATCTAAAAACATATATGCTGGATCGGCTGGCTCGCAACTATACGCACCAAGGCAAAATAACATAATGCAAAAAATTTTCTTCATTTTATACTCTTAAATTTCTAAGCTCAAAGCACTAAAAAGTCGCAACTCAAAGCTCTTTTTTTAGTAGCTCAAGCAGGTTAAATTTTAGCTCGTTTATATTTTGTCCCGTCGCCGAGGAGATCGACATTACGAAAAACGGCTTAGAGGCGTCAAATTCATAAATATCTTGCTTAAATTTCATCTCGCCCGCCGTGTCCGAAAGCCCCAAATGCGACAAAAACGCGTCAAATTTTTCCTGCAAATTTTCGGCCGCGTCCGCGCGAGTTAGAGCGATCGCGTAGTCTCTTTTTGCAAGCTCGCCTGAAAATTTCGCCGTCTCGGCCCTCAGCGCATCAAACTGCTCCTCAAGGCTACGGTAGTTTGCAAGATCAAGCATAAAAAGCAAAATTTTCGTGCGCTCGACGTGTTTTAAAAACTGCACGCCAAGACCGCGCCCTTCGCTTGCGCCCTCGATGATACCAGGGATATCGGCCATCACAAATCCGCTGTATTCGTCGACCTCGACTAGGCCTAGCTTTGGCGTGAGAGTGGTAAACTCGTAATTTGCGATCTGCGGTTTGGCATTTGAGACGGTCGAGATTAACGTGCTTTTACCGACGTTTGGAAAGCCCACGAGCCCCACGTCGGCGATGAGCTTAAGCTCCAGTCGCACCTCGCGCGTTTCGCCCTCTAGGCCTTTTTGCGCGTATTCGGGAGCTTGGTTGATCGAGCTTTTAAAGTGCACGTTGCCAAGCCCGCCTTTGCCGCCTTTTAAAAATAGCTCGCGCTGTCCCTGGCTAGTTAGGTCACAGAGTAGCTCGCCCGTCTCGGCGTCCAGCACCGCAGTGCCGGGAGGCACGATGAGCTCGAGGTGCTCGCCTCTTTTGCCGTGCATTCTGCGCCCCGTGCCCGCTTCGCCGTTTTGCGCGCGCATGGCCTTTTTGCCTTTATATGCCGCAAGCGTATGGGTGTTATTATCGGCGACGAAATATACATCCCCGCCGTCGCCGCCGTCGCCGCCGTCCGGCCCGCCTAAAATCACGTGTTTTTCGCGGCGAAAGCTCACTGATCCGGCTCCGCCGTGACCCGAGCTTAGAGTTAAATTTACGCTATCTATAAACATTTTTTGCCTTAGTTTTTAAATTTTATTCCATTATTTTTAGTTTGCTATTGTGCAAAATTTTTGGATTATATCGGTTTATTGATTAAAATTTGATTTGCCGAAAAGTTCAAACGATTTGCCAAGCGCCGTTATTAACACAATACAAATGGTCAAATTTTAAAATTTGGTAACTGACGCGATGATTATTTTTGTTATATAAAAGATTTTTAGTTTTTAAAAATTTGGGTGGTTTTAAAAGAAAAAGGGGCTTTCGCCCCAAGGATTACGCAGCAGGATAAACTGAAACTTTTTTTCTGTTTTTATCTAGTCTTTCGAATTTAACGAAACCGTCGATTAGCGCGAAAATCGTGTGATCTTTGCCTAGGCCGACGTTGCTGCCCGCGTGAGTAGCGGTACCGCGCTGGCGGATGATGATGTTGCCCGCGCGAACGAATTCGCCGCCGAATTTTTTAACGCCTAAGCGTCGTCCGATGGAATCTCGGTTATTCTGGGTTGAGCCTTGACCTTTTTTGTGTGCCATATCTTATCTCCTTAAGCTGCGATACTTACGACTTTTACGCGTGTAAACTGTCTTCTAAAACCGCGTTTTAGTTTTGAGTCTTTGCGTCTGCGTTTTTTGTAAATAACGACTTTTTTATCCTTGCCCTCGTTTACGACTTCAAGAACGACTTTCGCACCCTTTACGAACGGCGCGCCTACCTTTACTTCACCGTCGTTTACGCACAAAACGTCCGTAATCTCGACTGATGATTTTGCTTCAGCACTGAAATGGTCAAGCTTAAGATATTCGCCTTCGCTGACGCGATACTGCTTGCCGCCGTGCTTAAATATAGCGTATTTTGACATACTCTACCTTTCTAAATTTGGTAAGACCAAAAAGCGCTTTTGGATTTCAAAAGACTTGGGGAGCTTTGTTGGTTGTAAGAGACGGATGATACCCAAAAATTTATAAATTTAAGTTGAATGAGGCGGAAATTTATCCGCCTTTTTGTTTAGCTTAGTAGTCAAGTTCCGGTTTTGGGGTCTTTTCGGTAGATGCAGGGAATGACGGATATTCGACTTTAGGCATTTTGCCTGTTAGCGAATTTAAAAACGTCACTATATCGGCAGCTTCTTTATCATTTATATCGATACCTAGCTGTACGCTGCCCATCATCTTGACGGCATCTTTTAGCGACCAAACCGCGCCGTTGTGGAAATATGGAGCCGTTAGCTCGATATTGCGCAGCGTAGGAGCTTTTACTAGGCCGTTTGCATCGCCTTTAAAGTCGCCCAAATTTGCAAATTCGTATTTGCCCGCAACCTCAAACGGCTGCAAAGTACCGCCCAAATTTATACCGTTATGACATGTAGCGCAGCCTTTGTCGATGAAGGTTTTTAGGCCTTTTTTCTCAGCACCGTTTAGCGCAGCTTCGTCGCCTTCTAAAAATTTATCGAATCTAGACGGAGTTACGAGCGTTCTTTCAAAGATACCTATGGCCGTCGTTACCAGCTCAAAGCTCACGTCGCTATTAAACGCAGCCTTAAACTCGCTCACATAAGCAGGGATCGATTTTAGCCTTTGCTCGACGAGCTCCGGAGTAGAAGCCATCTCCGGCATCGCAGTCATCGGGCCGGCAGCCTGAGCGGCTAGGTGAGCGGCGCGTCCGTCCCAAAACTGCACCGAGTTAAATACGGAGTTGTAAACCGTCGGGGCATTTACGTGATGAGGGTTTGGGGTCCATTTGTGACCGGTAGATGCAGGCACACCGTCTGCTCCACCTAGGCCTAAATTGTGACAGGTGTTACAGCTAATGATGCCTGATTTTGATAATCTAGGATCAAAATAAAGCCTCTTACCAAGCTCATAAGCAGCCATAGTGGTCGGATATTTCTCAGCATCAGGAGAAGCTTCATTTATCGCTTTGGTTAGCGCCTTTGGATCGCTAGGGATAGCCACTAGACCCGCATCTAGCGCGTCTTGGATCAAATTTTGAGCGTTTAGCGCCGTCGCTAACGCAACCGAACCCAACAAAACCGACTTAATTTTCATTAAATGCTCCTTTGAAAATAAAATTAGAATGTAATTGTAATGTTTTTTCGGTTAAATAGAAATAAATTTTATTGTTTATTAGAAATTATTTTTAAGTATTTATAGTTATTTAAGATAAAATATATCTTATTTATCTTTATCAAATAGTATAAATTATT
>NZ_CALINL010000050.1 GCF_938045225.1 uncultured Campylobacter sp. | reverse complement strand
AGAAATTTTAAGTCAAGGCTAGACAAGTAGTCTGCCGCAGACTTAAAATTTCAAACTCATTCAAAGACGCTCAAAAGACAAGCCGCAAATAAAATTTATTCGCCGCTTAGCAGTATATATCCACTTTCACTGATGTTTTTAAATTTAACCCCCAGCTCCCGCTTGAGCCTCAGCACGACGTTTTGTATCGCGCCCTTGCTAGGCAGCTCGCCCTCGTAGACGAACTCCTCGATCATCTCGTAGCTCACGAGTTTGTTTAAGTTGTACGCAAAGAGCCAAAAGAGCTTATTTTGCAAAAACGAGAGATAAATTTCTTCGCCGTTTTTGTAGATCTTTTCTTTGGCTAGATTTATGCTAGTTTGCGGGCCCAGGCGCACGAGCTTTTCGTCCTTTTCGTAGGTTAGAGCCACGAGCAAGCGGCACAGAGCGGCGATATCGACGGGCTTTTTTAGAAACGACGCCGCGCCGTGCTCGATGCTTTTGATGAGGTTGTCGTCGGTGTCGTAGGATGTAAAGACGATAAATTTTTGCGCGGGCTTTATGCGCATCATCTCCTTCATCATCTCAAAGCCGTTCATCGCGGGCATGTGGATGTCGGTGATGACGATGGCGGGGGTTAGCTTTTTAAAGCGCTCCAACCCCTCTAGCCCGTCGCCTGCACCCCAGACGCTTAGGCAGTATGGCTTTAGCCCGCCTATTAGCAGCTCCCTTGCGATCTCGTCGTCCTCGACGATGAGGACGGTTAGGTCTTTAAGCAGCTTTAAATGCTCTTGCATCTCACTCCTTTAAATTTATCTCAAAGCCGAGCTCAAACGTCGTCGGATCGCCCGCGCTTAGCAGCCTGATGTCGCCTGCGAGCTTTTCGTTTGCCAGCTTTTTGCCAAAATACAGCCCGATACCGCTTCCTTGCTTTTTGGTGGTTTTTGGCTGGGTTAAAATTTTATCCCGCAGCTCCCTGCTCATGCCGCTGCCGTAGTCCGTGACGGCTATCTTGCACGTGCCGTTTTCAAATTTGACATCGATAAAAACCTGCCGCTTGGCGATCTCGTCTTTGTATCGCTCCACGACCGCGTCCTTTGCGTTGTGAATGAGGATGAGTAAAATTTGCTGCACGATGCCCATCCGCTGCGTGGCCTCTTCGTCTTTAAACTCGCGCAAGCTTACCGCGACGTTTGCCTTGCTAAGCTCGGTGTGCATTAGCTTTAGTAGGTCTTTTATGCAGCGCTGCACGCTAAATTTTTGCGGGCTGTCGCTGCTTTTATAAAAATTTCTAAAAATTTCGATCGTGTCGCTTAAAAGCACGGTCGCGGCTTGGCCTTTTTGCAGCATGCTCTCTAGCGTCGCGGCGTCTAGTTTGCCGTCTTTTTGCAGCATGAGCAAGCTTGAGATCATCAAATTTAGCGAATTAACCGGCTGGATAAACTGATGATTTATGCCGCTGATTAGCTCGCCAGCCTCGCTCATGCGGGCTTTGTGCTTGAGCAGGGCTTCGTAGTCGTCTTGCAGATTTTTGATTTTTGAGTACATAAAGTTATGGAGGAAATTTGCCACGAGCGCCAACGCCGCGAACGCAAAAAGCAGTATGAGGGCGTTTTTAAGCACGGAGTTAAGCAGTGCGGCGAGCTCCTTTTCGTTGTCCGTGCCTGCGCCTATGAACCAGTTTAGCGTGGGGATCTCGGCGATGGAGATGAAATTTGAGCCGATATTTAGGCTCGTAATGTCCTCGTCCCGCAGGAAAATCTCTTTAAATTTATCCTCGATCTGCTTTTTTAGCGCCGCGTCCTTCATCGGCGTTAAAATTTCGCCGCCGTGAGTGACGATAAAGGCGTAGGAGTCGGGCGCTAGCTTAAATTTTTCCATATTTTTTAGTATGTTTTGCAGCTTCACTACGCCGCAAAACACCCCCGCAAACGAGCCGCCGTCCATGACGGGCACGCATAAATTTAACGTCGGCTCGCCTAAAATTTTATGGCGCTGCATAAAATTTACCGTGGGTGCGAGCGTGCTTTTAGTCTCCTCAAACCACACAAGCCCCGTGCGCAGGCTCTTTGGCATCGCTTCATCGTCGCCTAGCTCCTTGCCGTCCACGAATATTTCCCCGTCCTCGCGCAAAAACTGCAAGGCGTCAAATTCCGCTGAGTTTTCTTTGAAAAGTCGTATGAAGTCACCCAGCTTTTCGCCGTCTTGCGAGATGCCCGCGTTTTGCATAAATTTAGCCGCGTGCACCAGTGAGTGTAGTCGCTCATCCAGCCAAAATGAGAAATTCTCCACCATATTTTCGCTCGCGGCGATCTTGTTTTTATCCGCGAGCGCCGTGATCTGCGCCTTGGCGTCCTCGTAGTTTTTCACGCCCAAAAGCACCACGAAAAGGCTTGCGAAAATGATGATAAAGTAGATTTTAAAATTATGCTCGCGTAAGGCTCTCATGCGGCGAGTATAGCAAAATCGGTCTAAATTTAGACCGATTTAAGCTTTTTTCAGAGTTAAAATTTTGCAAATAAACATCGTGGCGAGCACGACGAAGCAGACCCCAAAGCCGATCAGCGTGCAGTCGGCCATCGACATAAATTTGCTTGATGGGATCAGGTACCAGCCGTCCCCATAAAGATCGACGAGATATTTTTGAAAGCCGCTTAGCGTGACGCCGTCCGGAACCATCGGATTATCGTAGCCGCAGTCGCCCGTAGGCAAGAACCAATCAGGCGCCCACCGCTCAAGCGGCAGACCAAACGGATAGTGCGGCTCGGTCGAGCAGCCCTGCACGCCAAAGGGATCGTCTCCGTGCACGGCGTCGTGGATCTTGGCTAGCTTTACGCTATACATTATGCCCTGGATCGCGCCCCAAAAGGCTAGCAGGTAGCCTACCGCGGCGAGGAGTAAATTTTTAGGATTTATGATCGCCACAAGGCCTCCCAGCGCCATGCACAAAAAGGCAAAGCGGATATAGACGCACTGCTCGCAAGGCGGCATATAGACGTAGTTTTGAAACAGCGAGTGCGCTAGGATCACGAGTCCCACGCTCACTACTATGAGGATCGCCCACGGCAGGCGGCTATCGCTGAATTTCGCTATTTTTTCCGCAAATTTCATGCTCGCGCCCTATTTTTTGAGCAGCTCTTCGACTAGCTGCGTCATACCGTCTAGGGAGGTGATGGACTTCGTCATGATGAGGTATTTGCCGTTTACGACGAACGCCGGCACGCCTTGGATCTTGGCTACGTCGTAGCTCTCGTCCCATTTTTTAAGCAGTTCGGCGACCTTTGGATCCTCAAGCTTTTTTTGATAGTCCGCTTCGCTGATGCCGGCCGCATCAAGCCCCGTCTTTAAAAACGCAGCCTCGTCCTTTCCGTCGCTCCAGCGCTGCTTTTGATCGTGATAGGCCTTGTAGTAGGCAAATTTTGCTTTTTTAAACAGCGAGTTTTCATCTAGCAGGCTAACGCCCTTTTCCTCGTCCATCACGGCTAAAACGGCAAAAATTTTACTCGCCGCCTCGCCGTATTCGCCCTTGGTTTTTAGATGAAACGGTACGTATTTTAGCCCCGCGACCTTTTCGACGACCTTCGGAGTGACGGTTTTGTCGTATTTGTAGCAAAACGGGCAAGCGTAGCTAAAGACCTTAACTAGCGTGTTTTGCTCCACGGATAGCGGTTTTTCGAGCTTGACGTAGTCCTCGCCCTCGCTAAATGCGCTCGCACTGATCGCTCCAGCAACTGCAACGGCAAAGATAGCCTTACTAAATTTAGATAGAAAACTCATGATGATCTCCTTTAGATGATTTATTTTGAGTTATTCTACAACCAAGCTCAACCGCACTTTTAACGCTAGAATAAATTTTGGCTGAAATTTAAAAAAAGAATTCGTTCAAATTTTACCAGTACCTCTATCGCCAAATATTATTAGTTGCTCATAAATGGCGAAGATAATGAGGCTCAATACGCTATTTAATAAATTTTAAATATATTTTTA
>NZ_CALINL010000049.1 GCF_938045225.1 uncultured Campylobacter sp. | reverse complement strand
TTTTAATATAAGTCAAATATTATTTTATATATAATATGATAATTTTTATATTATGATAAAAGGCGGAAAGTATGAATTTAAGGCAAATGGAGCTAGTTTTAAAAGTGGCTAGCGAAAAAAGCTTTACAAAAGCGGCAAATGCGCTCAAAGTCCCGCAGCCATCGCTATCGCAAAGCATTTTAAATTTAGAAAAAGAGATCGGTATGCCGCTTTTTAACCGGGGAACAAATCCTATTTCGCTCACAAACGCGGGCGAAATTTATCTATCTAAAGCAAAGCTCGTTTTTGACGTGCTAGAGGACTTAAATACCGAACTAAGCGAGCTTGTCGGCGCAAAAAAAGCAAGATTCGCATCGGATTTTCTCAAAACGGATACAACATGATCCCCGAGGCTTTGCCTAAATTTTGCAAAAGATTTAGTGGCGCGAACATAAAAGTCATGCAAATTTTCTCCACTCTAAAAATAAGAAAAATGATTATAGACGACGAGCTTGATATCGGTATGTTGATAATGCCTATCGACGCTAACGGCCTAAAATGCGAGGTTATCAAGACGCAGGATATGTTTGTAGCGCTACCTGCGCTGCATCCTCTCTCGCTCAAATATAAAAATCAAGACGCTAAAATTTCGCTAAAAGAGCTAAAAGACGAAAAATTTATCTTGCCCAAAGAGAGCCAAAGAAGCCGTACGGAGATCGATTTAGCGTTTAAAAAGGCGGGCTTTGCGCCTAAAATTTTCTGCGAAACCGATACCTTTGACATCGCAAACTCCATCGTGGCGTCTGGATACGGCGCGTGTTTTACGATATCGCAGTTTATCAAAGAGGATAAAGCTGATAAGGTGCGACTTTTTGACATCGGCGAGCCGACGCTAGCTAAGACGCTGATTTTGGCCTATAAAGAGGATAAAAAGCTGTCAAAACTAGCGCAGGAATTTATCAAAATCGCAAAGGAAAGCTAAGTAATTCCGGTGTTTTTTTCGGCTGCAATTTTTGCTTTTGTTAAGTAAAAATGACTAAAATTGTCGCCATATCTAAAAACTTCACAAAGTATAGCATTGCGCCATATATTGCAACCACTGACGCAACAGACGGACAAAGTAGTCAACGTCTTAGTTGTATACAAGAACTGTCCTGTTTAATTAGCCAGTTAAATTTCAGTGTAAAGAACTCGCATTAAATTTAAAATTTCGGTGACAATAAGAAAGAACTTGATTGTAAAGAATGGTTCAACTTGTCAATTTGTCATCGGTAAAACGTAAATTTATGGTATAAAAAGGTGGTAAATTTAACCTTGTTTATTGCTCTTAGAGGCAAATTTAACCCAGTCCCAAAATCACCAAAGCGACTAATCAGCATCGAATCACCGTAAAAGCTCCACTGCTTGCCACTAGCGGCCTTGTGGTTGCCGACGTGGTTTACGCGTAGGATATAGACATTGTTTACAAAGGCGCACGTTTTTAATAATTCCTTTCGTCGCGACTCGCTAACAAACGTGCACGCGGTGGGAACTACGACTAAATCATGCTTGCGATCCCCCGGTAAATAATCATCTCCCTAGTCCGAAGTTCTCCCATGCATGATTCCTATTTCTTGAATACACCGCCGACAAGTAGCCG
>NZ_CALINL010000048.1 GCF_938045225.1 uncultured Campylobacter sp. | reverse complement strand
AAATGTTCCGCTTGAAGAACAGTTTGCCGACCTAATGAATAAGGTATCAACATTTGTCGGCGGTTCAAAGATAAAAATTAATAATCTAATAGCATCATTTCGACAACTAAGCGTTATGACAAATGCCGGCATTTCAATCCATGATAGTATTAAGGAGATATCAAAATCAACCGAAGATAAAAGATTAAAAATCATATTTACAACCATAAATGATGATCTTAACCAAGGACAAAGTCTTACTGACGCTATAACCAAATTCAAGGAAGAGCTCGGAGATGTAGTTGTAGCTATGATAAAACTCGGAGAAAGCACAGGCAATATGTCTGAGTCGCTACATAAACTATCAGAAATTTTACAAGAAGTCTGGGAAAATCAAAGAAAATTTAAAAAGGCTCTTAGATATCCAATTATAGTAATGTCAGCCATGGCTATAGCATTTGTTATATTGATGATATTCGTTGTTCCGCAGTTTAGAGAGATATTTGAACAGCTAGGCGCAAATCTACCAACTCCTACAATTATACTTTTATCCATAGAAAGCGCATTGAGTAATTACGGTTTATTTATACTGGCCGGTTTTATAGCCACAATATATGCTATAAAATACTCATACAAGAAAAATGATGAATTTAAATATAAATTTGATAAATTTATGCTAAAGGTTTATTTAATCAACAAAGTTATATTCTATTCGACAATGAATAGATTTAACCTTATTTTTACTGAGCTAGTAAGGGCCGGTATTCCAATTGCCGATGCCCTTGAAACACTCTAACAGTAGAAAATCAAGATATACACGATAAGCTCGCTACTATCAAGATTGCAGTTTCTAGAGGTGTATCTTTAACAGAAGCATTTAGAGATACTCAGCTTTACGAAAGCATGCTTATTCAGATGTTGAGCGCCGGTGAAAAAGGCGGTGCGATAGACGCAATGCTAGAAAAGATTACCGACTATTACAAAGCCAAATTTAGTGATTTGGTTGATAATATTTCAAGCTATGTGGAACCAATCATGCTTTTATTTATGGCAGGCATGGTTATACTCTTGGCGCTTGGTATTTTTATGCCTATGTGGGATCTTGGAAATGCCGTTCAAGGGCGATAATAAATAAGAATTTAAGGACATAAATGCAAAATAGTTTACAAGAACGTCAAGTTAGCGCAGATGCGTTTTTAGTGTCAAAAACCGATACAAAAGGGAAAATAACCTATTGCAACATTCCTTTTGCTCAAATAGTCGGCGCAAAAGGCAATGAACTAATCGGAAAACCTCATAATATAGTGAGACATCCTGATATGCCTCGCGTAGTTTTTAAAATTTTATGGGAATATGTAAAAAATAAAAAAGAGGTTTTTGCTTATGTTAAAAACAAAAGCCTTGACGGCTCATTTTACTGGGTATTCGCAAATGTTACAGCTTCGCTCGATCAAAGCGGTAATATTATCGGTTACTACTCAGTCAGACGCAAACCAAACCCAAAAGCTTTAGAGGTTATTATTCCGCTTTACAGACAGCTATTGGAAGCCGAAAAAAGCGGTGGCTTGGAGGCCTCTTCAAGGCTGCTAGAAAGTGTTTTACAAGAAAAAAATAAAAGCTATGATGAGCTAATGAACGATTTGCAAAGATTATAAAGGAAAAATTATGTTTTTTAAAAAAGAAAAATTGAATTACGACGAAATTTTAAATGTAATTGGACAAGCCAGAAACGGTTTTTTGGAACCAAGGATTTTACAAATAGATCCAAGCTCCCAAATCGGCCACATAGCGCTTGGTATAAACGATCTGCTTGATCAAGTAGAAGCTTTGCAGAGAGAAATGGGTACTTGCGTGAAATCAGCTGAGAGCGGAATAACTTATAGAAATATTTTTATTGATGGTTTTCGCGGACTTTTTAAAACTAACGCCATATCCATGAGTGAAGGCGTTGAGGGTATCAAAGCTGGACAAAAAGGTAAAACTAGAGGCATACTATCTGAAAAATTTAGTGAACTTGGCAATGGCAATGACGGTATTTTAGAAGTGCAAAACGATCTTAATCAAAGCATTAAAAATTTAACTAAAATATGAGCGAAAAGAATAATGAAAAATAACCTTGAATTGTGTGACCAGTTTTATAATTTCATTAGATGTCGGCCGTAAGCGAGCTTAGCCAAAATATGGGCAATCTAGAGCACCTTATCACAGAATCGACCGAAGCTATTAAAAATTTGACACATAGAACAGAAGAAATATCATCGGTAGTAAATTTGATCAAAGATATAGCCGAACAGACGAATTTACTAGCTCTTAATGCTGCTATCGAAGCGGCGCGCGCCGGCGAGCACGGACGAGGCTTTGCCGTGGTAGCGGACGAGGTGCGAAAACTAGCCGAAAATACGCAAAAAGCCACAAGCGAAATAGGTATAAATATCCAAACTCTGCAACAACAAACAAACGATTTAAATGAAAATTCCAATAAAATCACACAAATAGCGCAAGTTGCAAGTGTGAGCGTATCTAAATTTAGGGATGCCGTGAATGTATTTAGTCAAGGTGCAACGCAAAGCGCAAAAATATCAAAATACGTAGAAAATAAAACCATCGGCATTATAGGTAAAATAAACAGAGTGACATACTTGCAGACTGCATACGGAAATGTTATTAACGAAAGAGGCGATGACGAAAATATGCAAAAACAGGCGCAAAATTTAAGTGCGTGGTACGAGGGTGCAGCGGCATATTTTGCAAACTCAAAAAGCTTCGAAAGAGCAAACATACCGGCCAAACAAATAAGTGACCTTGTAAAATCCAACTTGGAAGATTCAAAAAATGGTTACAATATGGATGATATACAAAAGTTCGTCGATAGATTCATTAAAGTCAAACAAGCGAGCGGCGAAATATTTAAGATAATAGACGCTACGATAGAAGAAAGCGTAAAGTAATACCCATAATAAATCTGAGTCAAATTTAAACTATTTGACTCAGATTTGCACAATAATATTTTAGTTAACTAAATCTCACTATACTTGTTCGTATATCACATAAAATAGTGCAACAGTTTAAAATAATTAAAATTCATAAATCATCATATCCAAAAAACAAAACCTTAAATTTTACTAAAAATCGATTCAATCAATAGCGTTATGTAAAAATCAACAATGATTTGATTCACCAAAAATACCAGTGTAACTTAGAACAACGATTTGATTATTATATCCAGCAACTCAAATAAAAAGCACAATGAATTGCTTAAAAAGGCAAGCTAGTCTAAAGCAAACCTGCCCTCGCCTCAAATTTGACCAAATCCCAAAGCAAATTCGGTCAAATTTAAATGCAAATTTAGCCCAGCAACCTCTTTGCGCACTCGCTTATGCTCTTGCCGTCGCTTCTAGCACCGATTTTTTCTTTGGCTGCTTTCATTACGGCGCCGATATTTGCACCCTCACCAAGGCCAGCGATGATCTCTTTTATCTCGGCCTCTAGCTCGTCTGCATTTAGTTGCTTTGGCAAATAGCCGTTTATGATGTCGATCTCTTTTTGCTCGTTTTGCGCCAGATCGTCCCTGCCGCCGTTTTTATACTGCTCGATAGAGTCCATGCGGCGTTTAATCTGAGTTTGCAGGATCGGTAGCACCTTTTCGTCGGTCATCTCGATACGCTCATCGACTTCTACTTGCTTGATGACAGAGTTTATGAGCCTTAGCGTGTCGCGGCGAAAGTTATCTTTTTCTTTCATCGCCGTCTTGATATCGTCTAAAATTTTCTCTCTGATAGTCACTTTTTCTCCTTTAAATTTAAGTGTGCAAATTATAACGAAGCTAAAATTTAAAGCTAATAAAACCGCCTAAATTTGGCTTGCTTAAGAAAAATGTAGCTATAATTAACCATTCATTTTTAAAAGGACTTGCTTGAGAAGCGACAATCTTTTTGCCTTTGCGATATTTGCTATTACCGCGTTTGGATTTTTCGTTTGGGGCTATCAGTACATCCCGACTCATCACTTTTTGCTTTTCAGTATCGCTAGTATTTTCGGTATATTTATGGCGTTTAATATCGGCGGTAACGACGTCGCAAACTCCTTTGGCACGAGCGTAGGCGCCAAGACCGTCACGATAAAGCAAGCCCTAGTTATAGCCGCTATTTTCGAGCTTAGCGGCGCGATATTCGCCGGCGGCGAGGTAACCAAAACCATTCGCGAAGGCATCGTGAGCTTCCCGCAGGAGGGCACGGAGCCGATGCTTTTCGTGCTGATTATGATGTCGGCGCTTTTAAGCTCGGGTATTTGGCTATTTATCGCGTCTAAAAAGGGTCTACCTATCTCCACGACGCACTCGATCGTAGGCGGTATCGTCGGCGCCGGACTTACGATGGGCTTTACGACGATGGGCGGAGATAAGGCGCTAGCTATGGTCTCCTGGGGCGAGATAGGTAGGATCGCCGTGAGCTGGGTGATCTCACCGCTGCTAGGAGGCATCCTTTCTTACTTCATTTACGGCTACATAAAATCTAAAATTTTGATTCCTACTCGCAAATTTACCCTTGAGCTAAAGGTACTAAAACGCGAGCGTAAAGCCTACAAAGAGCGCTATTTGCAAGAACTAAAAACAAAATCCGAAAGCGAGCAAATAAGAATACTAAGCAAGATCGCGGTCCTAGACGAGGACGACGTCGAAAGCGGCGAACGCAGCGAATACAAGCTCGCCATCAAAGCCATGAAAGAGCGCGAAAAAGAGATCGATACGTCAAAAGCCATGCGCAAACACATCCCGATGGTGGCCGGCATCGGCGCGATCATCATCTCGTCGATGATGCTATTTAAAGGCCTAGCACACCTAAATCTCGACATCGGCTTCATCGGCACGATCTGGATCATCTGCGTCATCGGTATCGTCACCTATCTCGCCACGCTAGCAATGATAAACGTCATGAAAAAAGACAATGCCGAAAAGAGCACGAACCGCATTTTCTCGTGGTTTCAGATATTTACGGCCTCCTCATTTGCATTCTCTCACGGCGCAAATGACATCGCAAACGCCGTAGGGCCATTTGCCGCGATCCTAGACGTACTAAAAACAGGCTCGATAAACGCCACCGCTCCGGTGCCGGGCATTGCAATGGTGACATTTGGCATCTCGCTTGTTGTCGGGCTTTGGTTTTTGGGCAAAGAAGTCATCACCACGATCGGTAGCAAGCTAGCCGAGATCCTACCTACGACCGGCTTTAGCGCCGAGCTAGCCGCTAGTACCGTTATCCTGCTAGCTACAAAGCTCGGCATCCCTGTCTCCTCGACGCACATCCTCATCGGCGCGGTACTTGGTATCGGCATCCTAAACCGCGACGCAAACTGGAAAATGGTCAAACCTATCGTGCTTGCGTGGGTCATCACCCTACCGATCGCAGGCGGCTCGGCGGCACTTATTTACATGCTTCTAAAGACTATATTAGGTCTTTAAATTTGACTCTTGCGAGCTACGGCTCGCGATTTTATGTTGCTTAAAATTACGATTTTAACTTGATTTGCGCCGATGCTTGGCAAAATTTTGGGTTAAAATTGATTTGAAAATTGCTTATTGCGCCATTGTTGTATATTATTGTTTTACCTGTTTTTACTTTTAAATTACGGTTAGATTTTAATACCTATAACCTATTTAGCTAATAAAAGTAGACAAATAAACACAA
>NZ_CALINL010000047.1 GCF_938045225.1 uncultured Campylobacter sp. | reverse complement strand
GTTTTTTTCTAAATTTATAAATCTCGCGCCGCTTAAATTTACCCCGAGCTTTTTTGCTTCAAATTTGACTTCGTTTTCGTCGCCCAAAAGGATCAAATTTACCGCGCCGCTTTTTAGTAAAATTTCGCTCGCTCTTAGTATCCGCTCGTCTTCGCTTTCTGGCAAAACGACGGTTTTTTTATCTTTTGCGGCGAGTTTAAATAGCGAGCTTTCAAACCTCAAAGGCGTGATTATATCTTGCTTTACGCTCAAAATTTCATCCAAATTTCCACTTACGATTAGCTTTGAGTTTCGCGTAAAAAAGCTCAAATTTTCGCGGCAAAAAACCGGAACGTTTAAATTTCTAGCGATTTGTAAATTTAGTTCTATTTCGCCGATATTTGCTATGCTTTGCGCTGGTTTAACGAGTACGAAATCAGCACTCTCAGCTAGTCGGTCAAATTCATTTATCGCGCTTTTAAAAAACTCGCACTCGCTGCCGTTTTCAAAGGCTTTCAGAGCATTTTCTAGTCCGTAAAAATCATTGATGGGGTCAAAAACGGCTACATTTTTAAATTTTGTTGATATAATTTCGTAAATTTCTTGAAAATTCGCGCCAAGCGCAAGGATGGAATTAGCCATAATTTTTCCTTTTGGAACTTGATTTGCTTATTTTATCGTAAAATTTTCACTTTAAGGTAAAACGTGAGAAAAAATATTTACTTTTGCGCCCTTGCAGCAGCGTTTTTGAGCGGGTGCTTGCCTAGCGCCGATCCTCGCATAGACATGAAGCCGCCCGTTTACGTCGAGCAGCTTCCCGCCAAGCAGGTCAATAACCAACCAAACGCGGGCAGTCTTTTTGGTCGCGGCGACAACCCGCTTTTTGCCGACCGCAAGGCGATGAACGTAAACGATATCGTAACCGTCGTTATCAGCGAGCGCGCCAACCAAAGCTCCAGCGGCAAGCACGACACGAGTAAAAATAGCACGATAAGCCTCGGCGGAGGGATATTTACCGCAGGCTCGGCACCGCTATCGACGCTAGCTACTCAGCTAAACAGAGCCGGCGACATCGGCTTTAGCGCGGGCAATAAAAACGAATTTACGGGTGCTGGATCTAGCGTGCGCGCAGAGGCCTTTACGACTACGATCTCGGCGCGCATCATCAAGGTACTAGAAAACGGCAACTACTTTATCGAGGGCTCGCGCGAACTACTCATAAACGGCGAAAAGCAGATCATGCAGCTTAGCGGCGTGATCCGCCCGTACGACATCTCAAACGCCAACGAGATCGACTCGCGCTACATCGCCGACGCTAAGATCTTATATAAAACCGAAGGCGACGTGGATAGGGCGACGAGGAAGCCGTGGGGGACGAAGCTTATGGAGGCGATCTGGCCCTTTTAAGCTTTTTTATGCTTAGCTAGATGGCTTGTCTTTTGAGTGCTTTTTGCGGATTTCGTTAAAATTTGACTTGATAGGCTACATGCCTTATCTTCGTCAAATTTTAACTTCAAAACCACAAAAATCATCTCAAAATACGTCGCCTTATCATTTTCTATTCAAATTTGCAAATTTAACTTCAAATTTTACTCACCGAGACCCGCACCCTGAAAGCCCAAATTTAAAAACATACGGCGCGATAGCGCAAATTTGAACCTGCACGCAGTGCAGCAACTTCTCACGTCGTAGGGGTTGGGGGATTGTTAAG
>NZ_CALINL010000046.1 GCF_938045225.1 uncultured Campylobacter sp. | reverse complement strand
CATGCATCTGTCCGGGCGCGTATTTTTGGGCTAGCATCGCGTCGATTTTTTCTATGGTTTTGGTTATCCAGCCTTCTTCACTCCTATCGAAATTGATATTTTCAGCCTCAAATATCTCGTAGGTAGTTTTATTCATATACTCTTGTGCTATACGCGCATCCTCGTCGCTTTGCACGCTTTTTTGAGGCGTTTTGTTTAAATTTTGCTTATCGAAAGGAGCGATTTTAGCGACGCTTGCTTGCGCTTTTTGCGGGTCGGCTTTGGTTTCGAAATTCAGCTGATAACCCGCCGAGTTTAAATTTATGCCTTCTATCATTTTTAAATCCTTTTAAATTTAGATTTTAAGATAAATCGGCAAATTTGAGAAACAATTTAGGGTAAAGATAAGAAAGGATATCAAATTTAGCTCCCGTTTCGAGAGCTAAATTTAATCCAAATTTGAACGCAAAAAAGATAAGCGGAAGCATCTTGCGATGAATTTAAATATTTTCTGCTTCGCTACGCTTGCAGCTAAATAGAAGAAGTAAATTTCCTCCCAAGACTAGACATATAGTCTGTCGCAGGGCGAAATTTACGCAATCATTTAAAGGCACGCAAGAGACGACGAGTAAAATTACTTTTCCGTTAACTCGCACTTAGCGCCCCTAGTTATCATCAAGGACTGATCGTAAAACAAAATAAGCACCACCGAAACGCCAACGCCAAGCGCTAGCGAGACCGTCGTAGTCGTGATCGCATTATCAAAAAATATGATTAGATATTCGTTTTTCTTAGCGATATCAGGCTCGTTTAGAAACGAAAACAGCGCCAAGATGCCTTTATACGCATAGACTCCCGGCACCATCGGCAAAAGTGCGGGAAACGCGATAATCTCAGCGGGCACTTTGAGCCGTTTGGCAAAGAGCATACCTAAAATCCCGCTTAAAAATGAGACGATAAGGGTGGCTACGCTGATGTTAAAAAATCCCATCTGCATGATCCAAAAGCGGCTAGCGTGTGCAAACGCGGCAAGTAGCGCGCAAAATGCGAGAGTCCTTTTTGGCGGAGAGCTAGCGTAGGCAAAGCCAAGCCCCGCCACCGCGGCAAAAGCGCCGTCTATGAGAGTCGCAGTCAAAAGCTCAAACATGTAAAATCTCCGCACTACTAAGCGAGAGCGTGATATAGACGCCCACCGCTATGCAAAGTATCAGGATGCCCGTGCTCACGGCTCTGCTGATACCCACTAGCGTGTTGTCGTTTAGGATATCAAAGACCGAGTTTATGAGAAAAACGCCCGGCATCAAAAAGAGTATCGACGAGCCGATCGCCACGTCGCTAGTGTGCGTAAAACCGTAAAATACGCCAAGATAGGCGATAAACGAGACTACAAACGAGGTCAAAACGTACTGGATTTTTAAATTTACGCCCATTTTAGCAAGCGCAAATCTAAGGCTATATCCCACGAGCGTCGCGAAAAATACACAAGCCACCGAGCCCATATCGCCGCCAAAAAGCTTGCAAAACGCCGCATTTGCAAAGCTAATCAAGATAAGCGAGCTGGCAAATTTATTCGCCCCTATACGCATGACGCCATCAAACTGCTCTTTGGCTTCATCAAGGCTCAAATTTTCATCCAAGATCCGCCAACTAAGCGACGAAAGCTCAGAAATGCGGTTAAAGCTCACCTGCCCTATCGGGATCTTTTTCACGTAGGTTCGGCGTAGGGAGTTATCGGCCGAGTCCATGACGCTAATGGTAAAATACTTCACGAAAATCGTCACGCTAACGTCGTAGCCGTAACGCCTAGCCACGCGGTCCACGCACTTTTCGACGCGCGCGGTGTAGGTGCCCGCACTCACCATCGCCGTCGTATAGTCAGATAGAAAATCGGTTAAAATTTGGATATCGGGCTTCGCGCTCATTTTTCGGCGGTTTTAAATTTGATGAAAAACAAAGCAAGCTGTGCAAACAACATCAGCTTCATCGTCCATTCGCTAGCCGCGTGCATCTGCGCAAACTCGGCCGTCTGCGTCGCCGCCTCGCCAGCCGTCTGCGCGTCCATGATGTAGGGCGTGAAGTAAAAAACAAACGAAAGCGCGAGGGCTAAATTTATCGCGCATAGCATATTCGCGCTAAATTTAGCGGCAAATTTGACGCTAGATCTAAACGAGGCAAGCTCGTAAAGCGCGATCAGGACGCTAACGGCTAGCAAGGCGTAGTTAAATTTAACAAATATCGTAGCCATCAGTTTGCCGCTTTGAAACTGCGTAAGTACGCCCTCACCAAGTATGCTCTGCGGATAAAAAATCGTCGGCGCAACCAGAGCGCCCAGAGCCAGCTCCGTGCCGATAAGCGCACCCAAAAGCAAAAAATAAACGCTTTTCATGATTTTCCTTTTTTTGATTTATCGCACGCATTTTAGGGTTATAGCATTTAAAATTCGCTAAATTTGAGCAAGAAGGGCGGAAATTTGAGAGCTATAAATTCGACGCAAGCTGAGGCAAATTTGGTTTTTCGCCAAAGCACAAACCGCGCGCAAATTTAGAAATTTGCAAATACGTTTCGCGCGACGAATCCGCGGTCAAATCCCACTAAATCCTTGTAAAACTCCGCCTCAAACCCGTTAAATTTAAGCGCGTTTTGCATACTTTCTCGCTGATCGTAGCCCATCTCGCAGGCTAGGTATTTTACGCCGCGATTTTTAGCGACGAGGATAATGTTTTTTAAGATCTCATCGCCCGCCGCGCCGCCAAAGAGCGCCTCGTGCGGCTCGTTTAGCACGAATTTATCAAGCTCGTAGCCCTGCGCGATATAAGGCGGGTTTGAAACGAGCAGATCAAACTGCCCGTAAATTTCGTCCAGATACGCGCATTTTACGAACTCTATTTTGTCCTCTACGCCAAATTTCGCGGCGTTCTCGCGAGCCAAATTTAACGCATCGTCGCTGATATCGGAGACTATGATTTTAGCGTTTGAGTTTAGCGCGAGGCAGATACTGATTATCCCGCTTCCGACTCCGATCTCGGCAACTAGGGGCGGCCCCTTTCGAGAAGGTAAATTTGATAAAATTTCAAGAGACTTTTCGACTAAAATTTCAGTCTCCGGACGCGGGATTAGGACGCCCTTTTTTACGTTAAAAGTAAGTCCGTAAAAGCCCGCCTCGCCCGTGATATACTCTAGCGGTTCGTGATTTGCGAAGCGTTTTACCAGCGCGAAATATCCGTCCGCATCATCAAGCTCGCGGTTTAAATTTAAAAATATCCACTCGATTTTTACGCCAAGATGCCGCATCAAAAACACCTTGGCTACGCGCGCCGGATTTGCACCGTTTATCTCGCACGCTGGAGCTATCTGTGAGGCGGCGGCTTTTAGCGCGTCATTTACCGTCATTTTCCAGCTCGTTTATACGCTCAAAAAGGCTTGGGTGCGAGTGATAGACGAACGCATAGAGCGGATGAGCCTTTGGAAAGGCCTTGTTTTCGGAGCCTAGCTTTTTTAGCGCGCTTATCATGTCGTCTTTGTTTGAGATTTCGCTAGCGAATTTATCGGCGCCAAATTCGTTTGCGCGGCTAAAATACGAGCTAATAGGCGAAAATAAAAATCCGAAAATCGGCGAAAAAAGTAGCAAAAACACGATCACTCCGCCGCCTGCCGGACTGAGTCCCAGCGCGTCGTACGCCGCGTCAGGGATATTGCCAAATATAAAAAACATCGCAAAAAGCATAACCGCGCTTAGGGCGATCATTTTTAGGATATCTTTGTGCTTAAAGTGTCCAAGCTCATGCCCTAAAACGGCGATTATCTCCTCTAAACTTAGTTTCTTAACGAGCGTATCAAAAAGCACCACGCGTTTAGTCGCGCCAAGGCCGCCAAAATAGGCGTTCAGGCGGTTGTCGCGCTTGCTGGCGTCTATCGTAAAAACGCCGCTGCTTTTAAACCCGCAATGTGCTAAAAGCCCTTCTATACGGCTTTTTAGCTCGCTCTCCTCCAGCGGCTGCATTTTATTAAAGATAGGCGCGATAAGCGTCGGATAGACGAGATTTATCACGAGCGCGACCGCGAAGCTCAGCAAAAACGCCCAAAACCACCAAAAATCGCCCAAAAATCTAATGCAAAGCAGCACCAGCCATACAAACAGCGTGCCAAACACCAGCGTTAGCGCGAGCGTTTTAAGTAGATCAAGCGCAAAAATTTTGGGCGTTACGTTTGAAAAGCCAAGCTTTTTATCTTTAACGAAGGTTTCATAGATATTTAGCGGTAGCTCCAGTAGCGACGAGATGATCAAAAAGCTCATCACAAAGATGATATGATCTCGCAGTTCTCCCGTTTTATAGGCGCTCTCATATAGCTCGCCAAGCCCCCAGCACGCCCACATCACAAATATCGCGGCGTGATAAAACAGGCTTGCTATCTCAAATTTTTGATTCGTTAT
>NZ_CALINL010000045.1 GCF_938045225.1 uncultured Campylobacter sp. | reverse complement strand
TCGCTCTATTTTTGGGTATTAGCGTGGCAAACGCACAAGACAGCTTTCAGCATATCAGAAACGCTACCGCAAAGATAAACTATGCGGGAGTGAACTTTTTGCTCGACCCGTATCTTGCACCAAAGGGTAAATATCCTGGCTTTGAGGGGACGCTAAACTCACACCTTAGAAATCCTTTGATAGAACTTCCTATGGATGTAAAAGAGGTGTATAAGGGCGTCGATGCGATCATCGTTACGCACACGCATCCTGATCACTGGGATGAGGTCGCGGCCGAAATTTTACCTAAAGATATCGTTATCTTTGCTCAGCATAACGATGATGCGGCGCTAATCAAAAAGCAAGGCTTTAAAGACGTAAGAGTGCTAAACGAATCGGCTGAATTTAAAGGAGTGAAACTATATAAAGCAGGCGGCGCTCACGGCACGGTAGAGATGTATGAAAACAAGCAGCTTGGCGCTATTTTGGGCGATGCGATGGGCGTCGTGTTTGAAGCAAAGGGGCACAAGACGCTTTATGTCATGGGCGATACGCTTTGGACTGTGGACGTAAGCAAGGCTCTAAACAAATTTAATCCTAGTGTAGTCGTGATGAATACGGGCGACGCTCGCGCGCTAGCATTTCCTGACAACGGTATCATAATGGGCAAAGCCGACGTAGCTCACGCTGCAAAAGTGCTTAATGGCGCGACTATCATCGCAGTGCATATGGACGCCGTAAATCACACGAGCGTAAGCCGTAAGGATCTTCGTGAATTTGTTAAAAAAGAAGGTATAGAGAGCAAGATCACTATCCCAAATGACGGTGAAATCATCAAATTTTAATCTCAAATTTTACCCTACAAGGCTAGAATTTCTAGCCTTTATCCTAAATTTTTAAATTTTTGCTAACATTTTGGCTTTTTATGAAGGTGAAATTTGACATTTAACTACGTTTTTAAACTATCCATTCCTATCTTTATGGGTTTTTTCCCTCTTGGCATCGCCTTTGGCATTTTGGCTAAAAGCATGGGCATTAGCGCATTTATCGCTGTGGCGCTTAGTATGCTTGGATATGGCGGAGCAGCGCAGTTTATGATGCTTTCGCTCTTTAGCGTCGGCACGAGCTATGTTGAGGTCTTTATCGTCTCGTATCTGGTAAATTTACGCCATACTTTTTACGGGCTGGCGCTTTTAAAAGAGTACAAAGATCTCAAATTTCGCCTTTTTAATATTGCGACTCTCACGGACGAAACTTTTGCGATATTTAAGGCACTTAAGATCGCGGACGCGGCGGAGCGTAGCTATGTTTTTACTCGGCTAAATTTGCTCTCGTGGCTCTACTGGGCGGCAGGAACGGCGGTCGGATGTCTAGCCGGCGAGCTTATCAGGGTTGATATGAGCGGGCTTGAGTTTAGCCTAACCGCGCTTTTTATCGTGATCGTGATGGAGATGTTTAAAAACGATAAGAACTATAAAGTGCTGGGTGCTGCGTGCTTGTTTGGAGTCGCCGGCGTAGCGCTCATGCCTGCTAAAGCGATGCTGGTAGGCTCGATGGCGCTTTGCTTTATTTTTATTTTAGTTTTTAAGGATAAGCTTTGATAAGCGTGAGTTCTAGCGAGTGGGCGATATTCGCTGCCGTTTTGCTAAGCGCGTTTGCGACCTTTTTAACGCGCGCCGCGCCGTTTTACGTCATCAAAAACTATAAGCCTAGCCCGTGGCTAACGGCCGTGGAGCGACACATGGGGCTGATGATAATGGTTATCTTGGTGTGCTACGGACTAAGAGACGTCAAATTTGACGTTTATCCGTACGGACTAAACGAAGCAGCGGCCGTTTTTAGCGCGGTTTTGATTCATCTGAAATTTAAAAACGCCTTGCTGAGCATTGCTGCTTCGACGGCGATATACATGACGCTTATTAGGATTATTTAACTGAAAATAAAAATTAAGAATTAATAATAAATTTAAGCAATAAACGCTAAAATCCTCGTAACATTTCAACACAAGGAGCAAACATGCGTTTTGCAGTAAAGGCGGTGATTTTCATGCTTTTAGGAGCGACTCTGGCTTTTGCAAAGCCTACTATTTACATTTTGGCAACTGGCGGCACGATAGCCGGCAGCGGCTCTGGAGCTCTTGATACGAGCTATACCTCAGGAACCGTTACGGTCGATAAACTGATCGCTGCGGTACCCGATATCAACAAAATAGCGACCATCAAAGGCGAGCAGATCTCAAACATCGGCTCTCAAGAGATGAACAACGAAGTTTGGTTTAAGCTCGCAAACAGAGTAAACGAACTGCTAACTAGCGGCAAGGCCGACGGCGTCGTCATCACGCACGGAACCGACACGATGGAGGAGACTGCGTATTTTCTAAATTTAGTCGTCAAAAGCGATAAACCTATCGTTATGGTCGGCGCGATGAGAAACAGCGGCTCGCTAAGCGCGGACGGCCCTTTAAATATCTTTAACGCCGTAAACGTCGCGATGAGTAAAGAAGCCGCAGGCAAGGGCGTAATGGTCGTGATGAACGACGAGATCCACGCGGCTAGAGAGGTGACTAAAACCAACACTACCGCTGTCGATACATTTAAATCTCCAAACAGCGGCAAGATCGGCACAGTCTTTTACGGAAACGTCAAATTTTATATGAATCCGGTTCGCAAACATACCGTAAATTCGGCATTTGACATCACAAAGATCAAGGAGCTTCCAAGAGTAGATATTATCTATAGCCACTCAAACGATAACCCGGACTTCGTAAATGTAGCCGTCAAAAACGGAGCTAAAGGCATCATAAACGCCGGCATGGGTAACGGAAATCCATTCCCAAGCGCGCTTGAGGCTCTGGGCGAAGCGGTTAAAGCCGGCGTAGTAGTCGTGCGCGACTCACGCGTAGGTAGCGGCGAGACCACGCTAAACGGCGAGGTAGACGACGGCAAATACGGCTTTTTGGCTAGCGACAACCTAAACGCGCAAAAAGCTAGAGTGCTCTTGATGCTTGCGCTTACGCAAACAACCGATAAGGCTAAGATCCAGGAGCTTTTCCTAACTCACTAAAATTTGAGTTTGAGCGGATATCTCGTGGGCGCTTTTAAATGAGCTTTAATTTTTCTCAATCGACAGCCTACACGGCTAGTCTCAATCGAAAAATTATGCGCAACATTTAAAATCACCTCACGATATATCCGCCTTATTTTATATTGAGGCAAGGTTGTTCAAAGCGGGCAACTTGCCATCTCATTCGCAAAGCAAAATCCATCTTACCTAGTTTCGCGATACTTCCGCTTTGTTTTCTATCGTGGCGTATTTACTAAATTTGCGATCCGCCGTTGATGACTTTTAGGCTGCCGTTAGCGGCAAATTTGCGTTAAATTTGAGATTTTAAGGAGCAAAAATGGGAATGAGCGCGCACTACTACGCCTATGCGCAAGACGATATAGAGGCGATCAAAAACGGCGGTGGTGACGATGTCAAGACGATGGGCGAATACGACCTGGATAAAATGTGGGACGCGATGCACAAAACTCTAACTGGCAAAAATATGTTTGAGGCGATGAGCGCAGGCGAGATTTTCGCGACGCCAAACCCGCTTAGTTGGGCGATATTTGGACGCGGCATGGCGGGCGAGGAGGGGAGCGAGGCGGTATCTTACGTGGACGCAGACGACGTAAAAGCCGTAGCTAAAGCGATGCAGAGTGCCGACATCGGCGCGCTTTTGGCAAACGTAAATTTTACGGGCTTCGGCGAGGCTGGCACATATCCCGAGATATGGGAGTACGAGAGCGAATTTGAGGATATAAAAGCCGAGCTAAAAGAGCATTTTAACGGGCTTTTGAGCTTTTATCAAAATGCTACCGATAATGGATTTGGCGTGCTAATCGTAATAGCATAAATTTTACGGTAAATCCCGCTAAACGCTTGGCGACGATGGAGCCGCTTTTGGGATATCTATAAAGTTAAATTTGCGGAGCGTAAATTTACGAAGCTATTTACTAAATTTACGCTCCTCCGTTCTAAAAAATGCAAGCGACACTTTGGGTAAAATTTACTAAATTTCCGCCGCCCGCGCGCCGTTTTTTATCTTAAATTTATTAAATTTGATTTACTATTTCCTCAAAATTTAAGGCCATTTATGAACTACCTGCTTTTTATCGTTACATTTTTTCCGATTAGCCTGATGCCGGGTATCAACATGACCTACGCGATGAGTATCGGCATGAGCCTAGGCTACGTGCGCGCGCTGCCGATGATGTCGGGACAGCTCGCCTCTCTGGCCTTCGTGGGTATTTGCTGTATGCTGGGAGTCGGCGCCGTTTTGGCGCATTATAGTTTCGCGTTTAAGGTTTTAAACGTCATCGCGGGACTTTATCTGCTGTATCTGGGCGCTATGCTGTTTTTTAGCAAAGGGCAGCTTAGCATCACGAAGGTATCGCAGCTACCGAGCAAAAAGCAGATGTTTTTAAACGGCACCGTAGTCTGCATCTCAAATCCTAAG
>NZ_CALINL010000044.1 GCF_938045225.1 uncultured Campylobacter sp. | reverse complement strand
ACAGATGCTATAAAACTAAAACCAATCTCCGAGTAATTCAACCTAAGTCCCTTTTTGTGTTATTTTAAAAAATTAAATTTTACGATTTTACGACATTATTTCTAAATTTATTATAAATTTACGAATATATGTCGCAATTTGCTATTAAATTTATAAAAGCTAAACTTGCGCTATGAAATACAGCCAACAAGACAAAGCTAGAATTTTAAAGATAACCACTAGAACGCTACAAAGATGGAAAACCACTAAGCCCGAGCTCTACGCCATCATTGAAGCCGGTTTTAAAATGCGTGAACTCGTGGCTGACGAAGAACAAAGCTTGTCCGAGATAAAAAAGATAATAAAAGAAGCCTTGCCGCAAAGCTAAATGCAAGCTCTCATTGCTTCAAATTTGACAAAATTACCGCACAGAATTTAGCTGATTTTAACCTCGCCGCCGTAAATCAAAATTTAAAATCGCCGACCGCTTTAAATTTGACGCCGTCGTTACTCTAAAATACGGTCAAATTTAACTCCATAATCATAAAGACCTCCGTATCGCAAAACGCAAAATAAATAAAATTTTACCTAATCCGAAATTTAAAAATTTTAAAGTAAAATACCTCAAATTTAAGGATTTAAGATGACCGCGCAAAAATTTGAAAAGATAAAAGAAACGCTTAAAATTTGGCTTACGGCGATGCTAAAGATCAAGGACAAGCAGCTACTGCACTACGCATCAAGCCTGAGCTTTCACACGATGCTCTCCATCATTCCCGTGCTACTCATCTCGCTTTCGCTCTTTACGCAGATGCCAAGCTTTAGCGTCTATTACGCCAAGATCAAGGAATTTATATTCGCCCAGCTACTACCGTCAAACCAAGACGCGATCTCAAACTACATCGAGACCTTTTTGCAAAACAGCTCAAGCCTTGGTATCCTAGGTCTTGGCGCTATCATCTTTACTTCGATTATGTTTTTCGCCGATTACGAATACGTCATCAACCGCATCATGCACACGCAAAGCCGCAAATTTTGGAACTCGCTAAGCGCATATTGGACGCTCATTACGCTGGCTCCCTTGGGGCTTGGGCTTAGTTTTTATCTCTCAAATTTATTTCAGGATATACTAAACTCCAGCGACTACACGAAGTGGATAAATTTTATAAGTATCTTTCCGTACCTCATCATTTGGGCGATATTTTGCGTGACCTATCTCATCTCGATAAACCGCCAAATCGCCCTAAAAAACGTGCTTTTTAGCTCGTTTGTGGCCTCGCTCATCTGGTATCTAGGCAAAAATATCTTCGTCTTTTACGCCGCAAACAACAAAACCTACCTCAGTATCTACGGCTCGTTTTCGGTGGTGCTGCTATTTTTCGTGTGGATTTACGTGTCGTGGATCATATTTCTTTACGGCGTGAAGCTGTGCGCGTATCTGGAAAAAGCGGGCGAGAGTGAGAAAGGCGGCGATAAAAAATCGAACGCCGCAGAGTAAATTTAACAGCTATTTTTTCTTAATTTTCAAAATATTTTCTGGAAATTCGGGATCAGAAACTAAATTTGTGCAAGCCTGAGCGCGCATACTTTCTGGCATTTCAGCCAAAGCTTGTAAATACGAATTTATGTATATTATTGATACAGTATCGCCCTTGCTTGACAGTTCCGCTACTTTTTGTTCGGCACCCTGGACTAGTTTCGCACAATCATTAGGAGCATACTTCTCTTGCCAATATGAAAAAGCAAAGAAACCCAAAACACAAAGACCTATAAAACCTACGACATCTTTAAAAAGATCCCACATTTTTAACCTTTAAAGTAAAATTTGTAGCATTATAATCGTTTTTTTTTTTTTTGCAAATCTCATAAATTAAAGTTGCAAAACGATTGGTTTTCTTGTTAAATTCTAAAAAAATTTTCTGGAAAATTTGAAGCTAAAGCTAGCTTTTTGTAAGCCAACTTGTGCGAGTTTTCTGGAAATTTTTTTAAATCTTACACATAATTTTGCGGATACTATGCTGCCGCATCCTCGCCTCTGACGACTAGCTTGTCAGCTCCTTTTTTTAGCACCCGCACAACCTTTTTGTACCGCCTTTTATATATACGCTTAAATCTTAAAAAAGCGCAGCAAAGCAGAGTAAATTTAGCAGCACGATAACGGCGGCTAAAATTTTGCTTTTGACTCTTGCTAAGCTCAGCGCGTTATAGAGTAAAAACAGCCAAAACGGTACGCTCAAATTTACCCCCTTTGCTCGCCACGAGAGAAATTCTAGCAAATACTCATCAAGCGTGCCGCCCGCGTCAAACACATGCAAAAGTGCGCTAATCGGATAAAACAAGCTAAAAAGCGGCGTGAGCGGCAAGACGGCTAGCTGCTGGGCGCTAACGAGCGGGAAAAAGTAAACCACGGGCAAAATCATCGCCGAAAATACCCAAAAATTTAGCAAGATAGCGTGCGTCAAATTTGAAAACCGCTCGCCAAAGTGCCGCAGATAGAGATAAATATAAAACACGCCAAGACTTGAAAAATAAAATCCGACGCTAAAAAGCAGACTAGGCATCATCGCCACGGCGGCGCAAATCACCGTAAAAAGAAGCTCAAAGCTCACGACGCGCACGTTTCTCGCGAGCAAAAACAGAGCCAGCAGGCTCATCAAAAACGCCCGCAAAAAGGATGGCACGAAGCCGATCAGCGCAAGATAGCAAAACAAAACCGCAAATATCGCGGCCGAGAGGTCAAATTTGGCGTTTCGATACGGAAAATATCGCGCCTGAAAATAGCTGTACGCCGGGCGCATGACAAAATATAAAAAACCAAAAATAAGCCCCAAATGATAACCGGAAATCGCGATGAGGTGCGCTACGCCGTAGAAATTTACATCCGTTCTAAGCTCCTTGCCCACGGGCGCTGCTAAAAACAGTGCGGTAAAAAGCTCGGTCATTTTTTCGCTTTCGTGCTGCGCGGCGATAAAATCATAAATTTGATCTCGCAACAGCTCAGAGCTGGTAACATATCGAAGCTCCGAGGTACCGTAGCTTGGCATAAAAAACGAGCCGCTTAGGTAATCTTTAAATTTGACGCTTTTGTTTTCGGCGCCGATTAAAATTTGCTCGTTCGCTCCCGCGTCAAAGTCCGCCCGCGTCGTCGTATAAAAGCTAAAATCGCGCGTTTTTAGCTTCAAAACGCGGTAAATTTTGCCTTTTGCGTTAGTTTTTTCGTAGTTTTGTAAAATTTTAGCTTGTAGGATAACGCCGTTTTGGGATTTAAATTCGCCGTTAATCTCGC